>DASTGE010000187.1:0-2587 GCA_035719405.1 Burkholderiaceae bacterium | reverse complement strand
GAGAACCTTCACGCCCGCACACTCCCAACGCGCGACCGTATCACGCAGATGCTGGTCGAGATAGTGCGCATCGTTGGCAAGCCCGGTCGCGCGATCCATCGGGCTGCCGTCCGACACGACCACCAAGACCTTTTGCGACTCGACACGACCCGCCAGCCGACGGCATGCCCAGTCGACAGCCTCGCCATCGACACCTTCGCGGAAGAGATCGGGCTTGAGCATCGACGCGATCCCGGGACGCGCGCGCCGCCAATGGGTGTCGGCCTCCTTGAACACCAGATGACGCAGCTCGTTGAGTCGGCCCGGATGCCGAGGTCGACCCGCGCGCTGCCAGTCCGCCAGCGCGCGACCACCGTTCCACGCCGCGGTCGTGAATCCCAGCACCTCGGACGCCGCACCGGCTTGCTCCAGCGCGCGCGAGAAGACATCGACCATCATCGCGATCGGCTCGGCGTGCGCCTTCATGGAGCCGGAACAGTCGACGAGAAAGCTCACCACCGCGTCGACAGTCGGTCGCTGTCGCTCATTGCGAAAGAGCCGGCGCTCGGCCGGCGAAGCGATGAGCTGCGCGAGGCGACGGCCGTCGATGTGGCCTGCCTCGTGGCCGTCGTCCCAGCCGTCGCGTGCGGGCCCTGTAAACAGGGCGTGCAGCGTCCGCGCGAGGCGCTGCAGCGGCCAATGCGCCTGCGCGATGCGACGGTCGAGACGCTCGCGGTATTCCTGGCGCAGGGCGGCACGAACCAGCGTCGCGGCTTCCAACTCTTCGTCGTAGGCAGTGGTGAAGATTCGGTAGACATCATCGACCTCGCTCAACACGCGGCTGTCGGCGCTGACCGGCTGCAGGAAGCGTGACTCACCGTCGGCATCGAAGGCCAACGGGAAAAGCGCTTGGCGCAGGCACCGAGCCACGTCCGCCGAATGCAGCGTTCGCGTGTCCGCAGTACCGCCCGCTTGGCGCAGCCGATCCGCAATCTCCTCAGCGATCGCGCACGCATGCACCCCGTAGCGCGCCTGATCGCTGCGCTCGCGCCGCAGGCCTGCCCATGCGTGCCCGATGCATGGCGCCAGCGCCATGCGCATGGGCTCGATGACACCCTCGAAGCGCTCGTCGACCTCCTCGGCCTCAATGCGCGCACGGCTGACCAACGCAAGTGTGAAGAGCAGCAGACCTTGCTCGGTCTCAGTGAGGAGACTGCGGTGAAAGGCCTCGGCCCAGCGCTGATGTCGGTCGCGAAGGTTGCGCGCAATTCCGGGCAACTCACGCGGCGCCAGCGACTCACAGCGCAATTGCTCCAGCCATTCAAACACGGTGCGGGCAAGCGGATCGGTCGGCGCGCCGCGCTCATGCAGTGCGGGCCGCGAATGCCTCATCCGCAGCGCCATGCCGTCGGCCGCGCCGCGGAACGCGGCAAGCGTCCCGGGCTCGTCGAAAGGCGCGAGGTGTGGCGCTGACACGGGCAGAGCGCATCGCCCCTGCCACAACCGCCGCTCGTGCAATGTGCAGTCACGTCGACGCGCAAGCGCGCGGATGCTGGCTGCGCCCAGCTCATCAATGCGTTCTTGACCGCGCGCCATGGCCTTATGCCGCTTCCATCAACGGCGTTACGCGCAGTTCGAGCTCTCGATCGAAGCAGCGCTGAAAGTATTCGGCAACGATGGCGCGCTCGCTCTCGTCGCACTTGTTGAGAAACGAGAGGCGAAAGGCAAGCGCCGGATCGCCGAAGATCTCGACGTTCTCGGCCCAGCTGATCACGGTGCGTGGCGACATCAACGTCGAGAGGTCGCCGGCCTCGAAGCCGTGGCGCGTGAGCTGCGCCAGCGCGACCATGGCGTCGATCAGTGCACGGCCAGCATCGTCGGCGAATCTCGGCACCCGCGCCTGCACGATCGCGATCTCCTCCTCGCGCGGCAGGTAGTCGAGCGTGGCGACGATGTTCCAGCGGTCGATCTGCGCATGATTCAGCCGCTGCGCGCCGTGGTAGAGGCCGCTCAGGTTGCCCAGCCCCACGGTGTTCGCCGTGGCAAAGAGGCGAAAGCCTGGATGCGGGCGGATCACGCGGTTCTGGTCCATCAGTGTGAAGTGACCGTCGCGCTCGAGGATGCGCTGGATCACGAACATCACGTCGGGTCGGCCGGCGTCGTACTCGTCGAAGATCAAGGCGACCGGCCGCTGCAATGCCCAAGGCACGATGCCCTCCTGAAACTCGGTGACCTGCCGGCCCTCGCGCAGCACCACCGCGTCCTTGCCGACCAGGTCGAGCCGGCTGATGTGGCCGTCAAGGTTCACCCGCACGCACGGCCAGTTCAGCCGCGCGGCCACCTGCTCGATGTGGCTCGACTTGCCGGTGCCGTGCATGCCTTGCACGAGCACGCGTCGGTTGTGGTTGAAGCCGGCGAGCAGTGCGAGCGTCACGTCGGCGTCGAACCGGTAGGCGGGATCGACTTCGGGCACGCGCTCGTCGCGCGCGCTGAAGGCGGCCACGCGCAGGTCGGTGTCGATGCCGAACACGTCGCGCACGGCGACGAGCGTGTCGGGTCGGGTGGTGTCGATGGGGTGCATGGGCCGTCCTCGCGATGAAGGACCCGA
>DASTGE010000186.1:0-2617 GCA_035719405.1 Burkholderiaceae bacterium | reverse complement strand
CCTGAGGCGAGGACTTGGGGTCGTGGTACTTGCTTCGAGGGTCGAACTGGGTGGCATCCGGATACGCCGTGCCCACGACCTGCGCAAGTCCGGCGATGCCGGGTTCGGGGCACGACGAGTGATAGAACAGCACGCCGTCGCCCACGCGCATCTGGTCGCGCATGAAGTTGCGTGCCTGGTAGTTGCGCACGCCGGTCCAGGGGACCTTCTGCCCGGGCGCTCGTGCAAGATC
The DNA here is from genome assembly GCA_035719405.1 of Burkholderiaceae bacterium. GTDB lineage: Bacteria > Pseudomonadota > Gammaproteobacteria > Burkholderiales > Burkholderiaceae_C > CAMLIZ01. The sequence continues at coordinate 2,385 of DASTGE010000186.1, read as the reverse complement.
GTCGATCGAGCACTCTTCGGGCTCACTCTTCATCAGCCAGTATTGGGGCATCACGCTTCGGACCCGGCTTTCGCGTCGAACGGCTGACGCAAGCCTGGACCAAAGGAAGGGGGAAGGTGTCCGCCGCGAACCGTGGGCCGCATTCCTGAACCCAGGTGGTGTTCAGGTGGGCGAGGTCAGCAAGGCTTCGGGTTCATCTGACGCGAGACGATCTCACCAGCCAAGCAATATTCCAAGCCCTTGCTCATCGAGCATCGGTTCAAGGAACTATAGAACCCACGCGGACGCAGCGGACAGAAGCAATTCTACGCCCCTGCCTATGCCTGCGGAATGCTGGGGTTACAGCAAGTGGCCTTCTTCGCCCAATGCGTCATCCATGCGGCGTATCAGAGCGTCAACCGGGTCGTCGGCGGTGCTTTCGCTCGGCGCGGGCAACGGGCGGCGCTCCGCCAGTTGGTAGGCCAGGTTGAGAGCGGCAAGTACGGCGATGCGCTCGCGAGCTTTGACCTTGCCGGCATCGCGGATCGCGCTCATCTCCTTGTCCTCGCTCGCTACCGCGGCCATCAGTGCCTGCTCTCCGCCCTCGGGGCAGGCGAGGACGTAGCTCTGTCCCATGATGGTGACCTCGATCTGGTTCATGGGCGATCGTCCTTGGGCTCGACATCAGCAGGCAGGCGCTCGAGCAGTGCATCCAGACGTGCACGCGCGGTCGCCAGGCGGGTGCGCAGGCTGTCGCGTTCGCTTGTGGCGATTTCCAGCTCCCGTCGCAGCAGGGTATTGGTGCGCTTCAACTCCTCGTGTCGCAGCAGCAGGCGTTCGACGCGGTGTGCGAGGTCATCGATCTTCGACATGCGTCTGCTGTCGTGGAAAAGGCTGAGGCGCAATTGTAGGCGGCGCTCACCCTTCACCCTTGTTTCCGCTTCACCCCGGCGACGCGGAAGACAGCAGCGGGAAGGAATCGCACCATCGGTTGACCGCGCATTGCAGGCACAAAGGCCGGCGGGCCTGGCAGATATAGCGGCCGTGAAGAATGAGCCAGTGATGCGCGTCTGTGCGGTAGGCCAGCGGCACGCGTTCGAGAAGTTCCATCTCGACCTCCAGCGGCGTCTTGCCCGGCGCGAGCCCGGTGCGATTGCTCACCCTGAAGATGTGCGTGTCGACCGCGATGGTGGGCTCGCCGAAGGCCACGTTGAGAACGACGTTGGCCGTCTTGCGTCCTACGCCCGGCAGCGCCTCCAGCGCCTCCCGGGTCCGCGGCACCGCGCCGCCGTATTGCTCGACGAGGATTCGGCAGGTCGCGATCAAATTCTTCGCCTTGGTCCGATACAGCCCGATGGTGCGGATGTACTCGGTCACGCGCTCTTCGCCGAGCGCGAGAATCTTTTGCGGTGTGTTGGCGACGGGAAAGAGCTTCCGGGTTGCCTTGTTCACACCTGCATCGGTGGCCTGTGCGGACAGCAGCACGGCGACCAGCAGTTCGAACACGCTCGCATATTCGAGTTCGCTGGCGGGATAAGGGTTCGCGGCTTTCAGCGTCGCGAAGAACGGTTCGATGGCCTCTGGCTGCATTTTAGGCATCGTGCTCATCCCGCTCGGGAGGCGCGTGCACGCGCCAGTGCGGCTTCGATCAGCGCGCGCTTGCGATCGAGCACCGCGGCGTCTGTGAGCGTCGAGGCCTGCGGCAGGTCCGCCAGCTTGACCTGCGCCTTGGCGGCAAGCCGTTCCTCGTTTTCTCGCCGCTCGCGCTCCACCCGGAGCTTATGGAAGGCGTAGCGTTCGCGCGCCTCGTCGGCCTGAGCGGGGCTCCACGCATCCCAGCCTGTGCGGGGACCGCTGACGTCGATCATGGTGATGCAGTCGACCGGGCATGCGGGTATGCACAACTCGCACCCGGTGCATTGCTCCCTGATGACGACGTGCATCTGCTTCGGGGTGCCCACGACGCAATCCACCGGGCACGCCTTGATGCACAGCGTGCAGCCGATGCACCACGCTTCGTCGATCAGAGCGAGGCGCAGTGGACCTTCAGCGCCATGTGCCGGATCGAGCGAAACAACAGGGCAGCCGGTGATCCGCGCAAGGCGGGCCACCCCTTCTGCCCCGCCGGGTGGGCAACGGTCGATCGACGCTTCGCCCCCTGCGATTGCCTCGGCGTAGGCGCGGCAGTCGGCGAAGCCGCAACGGGTGCATTGCGTCTGGGGCAGGGCCGCGTCGATGAGGTCGGTGAGGTCGGTCACCCTGCGATTATCCCTTCCTCGCAACCCGCATCCGGTGCCGTAAGCATGAGGTCACGCCCAGGTTCGTGCGAGGGCGGGCTACTCAGCGCCTTTCAGCCTGCTCGATCTTCATCGCAGCGCGCCCGCCACCTCCGGCGCCTTTACCACG
>DASTGE010000185.1:0-6903 GCA_035719405.1 Burkholderiaceae bacterium | reverse complement strand
TCCAGGCGCTCGGCCGGATTGGTGCTGTCTGCGACCCCATAGCCGTAAGGCGGATTGAGAAACAACAGCCCCATGCTTCTCGGGCTGATCACGACATCATGAATGTCGGCATGGATCACGCGGTCGAGCAGCGACTTGGCGTGCCACGCACGTTCCTTGTCGATCTCCACGCCAAAGGACTCGACGCGCCCGCCCTCTTCGGCGAGATGCCGACGTATCTCGGCCAACGCCGTGCCTTCGCCGCAGCACGGGTCAAGCGCCCGCATGACCGGGCCAGCAGGTTCAAGCGCCTGGAGGATGCGCTGAAGGGTCACCTCGTCGGTGGGAAAGTAGCCGTTCTTGATGTAGTTGTGCGCAAGGCGCGTGAAGAGCAATGCCATGGGATTTCCGGAGAGGATAAAAAGCGCCGGCACGAGGCCGGCGAGGTTGGAAATGATCTGATGCGCCGCGTAGCTACACCGCCCAGTCAAAGGCGCGACTCAGGCAACCCAGAAGGTCGACACGATAAGCGTCGCCCCACACGCGGAGGTCGCGCAGCAGCTCGGTCAATTGCGCTTCACCACCTACAAAACCGGACCTGCGAGAGTTTTCATCGCGCGCATGGAAGTGCAGCACGTTGCCAATCCGCCGTCGCCGGTCTTCGCCGTAGATTGGACACTTCCAGTACTCCGGGTCGTAGAGCGTCTGACACGGACCGTCGCCCAAGGCGACCCGTGCCTGATGGCACTCCAGCAGCTCCTGCGCGTTCATGAACACGGCGATCGCCCCGTTCGTCTCCAGTCGCACGGGCAACTCACCCTTTAATAGCCGTTCGGCCATCGGGTAAGGCAATCCCCAGGTCCGCGCGATCTCATTCACAACCGGCTTCCGCAAAGCGCCTGTCCGCACCAGGTGCTCATACCTTGCCGACATTCGATTCAGCAGCACGCCAGCATTGCGGCATGGGTATGTCGGCGACATCGTGACCAGTACACGATCACTGCCTTCAAGTGAAGGCTTGGTTTCAGCAGAAATATTCATCGTGTTCAATCGTTGCAGTGGCGCAGGGAGACCCAACCCATGCGGGAGGGGATCCCCGCAGGGTGGATGGCGCCAGTGATGGCGCCGGGGTGCTGAATCAGCTCAAGTCGGGCAGCGCGGGACTTGAAGGGAAGATGTCGATCGAGTCACCACGGGTGCAACTCACATCGACCTGACTTAACTGCCAGGCCTGACGCTCCTCGGACGTCAGGCGCAACACAATGTCGACGCCGTCGGACGACACCGGAATCTCGGCGCGCAGCAGCCGCTCGGCCAGCACCGGACCGAGCCGGTAGCCTTCGGCGAACACTTTGATGTAGGGTGCCACCGGCTGCTCCGTGTCTTCGGCCGCACGGTAGCCCTGGCAGGCCCAATGCAGCAGACCCAAGACGTAGACCAGCGGCGTGGATTTCAGATGCAGTTGCACACCGCGTTGTTGCGGATCCTTCGGCCGTTCGAGAAGGCTCGTCATTGGTACTTTTGCGTGAGGAATGGGCTGGCCAACGATCAACTCGGGAGGGGTGGTGTAGGCCAGCGGGGTTTGGAAGGAATCGGTTGATTTCAAGATAAAGGCCTCCAATGAACGCGGTGCCACGACCACCCTGCAGCGGGCGGCCATGAACGCCCGCAGTGGGTAAAAGATGAACTCCAGGCCTGGACGGCCGTGCAGGCTTCAGGAGTTGACCTGCCTCGACGCTTACGGCGTCACTCGTGCTGCATGCCGGCAGCAGCGGTCACAACACTCGATCCGTCGAACGGTTCCCACAGCCGCCGACGCTGCGGGAACCCCTCGGGGCCCTGTTTGGAAGAAGTGGTTGATCAAGTCGCCCTCGCGCTCATGCATGAGCGGGCACTCGTCATGAGGGCAGGAGTGCCGAGCAATGGCGCGTACGCTCAGGCGTCGCAAAAGCCTCAGGGCGTGGGCCCCTGCTCCCTGTTGTGGCTTCAGCCCCGCCTTGCAGGCGTAGGCTTGGTGAGACCGTCCGCAACGGTCCCACCAAGTCCACGCGCTGAGCACAGGCATGGCTTTGCCAAAGCCATGGCGAGCAAAAGCCAGCCATAGGCGGGCCTGCTCGCAATGGGTGTGTCGTGGACTTGCCTACAGGGGCTGCCACCACTGCGTCTTCGAGATGAACTGGTAATTCAGCTCGCGCATTCGATCGCGTTGCATCCGAAACCGCACGCGATCACCGATCGTGGGATCCAGCTTGAGTGGCTCGCGCGCGCGAATCTTGTCGTAAAGCTCCTCGCCGAACAGCTCGATGTCTGCAGCCTCCTCATCCGCCTCGGACTTGCGGGCCTTCTGACGTGAGGCGCGCCGGGCTGGCATGCCGAGGTCTGCGTCGTCGGCTCGCCTCGGCGGATGCAGCGGCTCCTCCGCGGGATCCGGTTCGACGGGATCGCGGCGAGCCTGGGCCGGCAAGTCGGTCGAATCACCGATATGCAAGTCGGCCAGCCGGACTCGGATCTCGGTGACCGCGCGGCCGAACGCGGTGTAGGACGCGAGAAAGAACTCGCTGACGATGAACTCGCCCTGGTAAGTGCCCTCGTCGAACTGATCGAGCAAAGCGTCCTTGACCTTGAACTCGCCCACGTCGGTGACGAGATCGGCGACGCAAAACGGTCCGTTGCGACCCTTGATCTTCCTGACGAGCAGGCTGCCTTGGAGTCTGATCACGCGGTTGTCTCTCCTTAGGTTGTAGGCACCACGCCGAGACAACGCCCCCCGCCGGGAAGACGATCCCGACGGGCCAAAAAAAGGTTGAACCGCCAGCTCCTTGCGGAGGCTGACGGTTCATTGCAGAAAGGAGCCCCGAAGGGGCTGTGATTTAGCCGTGCGTGCCGGTGCGACGTGGATAGCCGGGACGGCTGTCGACCGGCCGGCTGTCCCGGCCTCGGCCTTGCCCGCTGCCGTAGTCACGGCGCGTGGGCGCACGGCCCGCCTCGTCGTTCGCCGGGCCGTGGTGTCGCGATGTCGATGCCGCAGGTTGCGCCTCGTCGAGATCGTCCATCGGATCGCCCTGCGGCTCCCGTGGTGACTCGTCTTGACCGCTTTCTGGTTTACTGGCCTCGTACACGACTTGGCCGTCCACCTTCATGCGGGCAATGCGCAGCAAGCGCCCCTTGATCACTGCCGCAGGGATCTGCCGACCAGTCGGCCGTCGAGTCCTGCTGTCGAGCTCATCGCGCATGTACGTATGCGTCCAGATGTCCCCGATCGTGAACCACACCAGCACCTTGCGCTGCGCCTCGACGTCCTCGACCGAATTGGCGACAAGGTCGATGGCGTCCTCGCCGGTGACAATCAGGTCGAACTTCGTGTGATGCGGATCGGAGGCCTCACCGTGCAACGCATTGACCTCACAGGCCAGGAACCGATCAGCGCGACGGCCCTTGGGCTCCACCCAGCGAACGCGGTTCAGATAGCCGAACCCGCGAGTGTGCAAGTCGAAATACTTGGTTTCGTCCTCAACAGACTGATTTTGAGCACGCGATTGTTTGGTCATAACGATCTCCAAAAAAGAAGTCGAAAGGGAGATCGCTGCCACCCCTTGCGGGATCGGGAAGCAAATCTTCCCGATCGGGGGTAGTACAAAAAAACAAGAGACTCCGGCTTCCTTCGAAGCGTGCGCGTTTCAGGAGTTGACGCGCCGCGATGTGCCCGCAAAGGGGACGACATTGCTTTGCAAAATTACTATGAATTTCAGCGATCGTCAATGCCGATCGTCAGTTGCGCGATCGCGGCGTGGGTTCGAAGGCCTTTCTCACATTGGGCCACCACCCCAATGCCGCATGCTCGCGCAGGGGGCGTCGCCCGGAATAGATGACGATGCCCGACCAGCCTTGCATGTGTACAAGGGTCGCGATACATCCCGGCACTTGTTGACCATCGCGCATCATGACGGTGATGCACTCACCAGGTTGCGGCCTTTGATGCATGGGACGAAGGCCGATTGCGGCGATCGGCAGGCCGGCTTTCGTTGCGTCTTGTCGCATGACGCACTGCGCCATCACGAGATCCGCGTTGCGACGATTGAAGGTCGCTCATTTGCCGCTGCGATTGCCCGGTGCACCGTCTCGACGATCGCGGGGTCGTCCAAGGGATCGGCATCACCGCCGTTCGCACGCGCGCCCTCGACGACGTCCTGCTCGATGCCCATCTTCGCTTCCAGCAGGCGCCACACCTGCTCGTCGATGGTGCCCGCGACGAGTGGCACGAGCACATTGACATCGCGCGTCTGTCCGAGCCGGTAGGCACGATCCTCGGCCTGGCGCATCAGCGCCGGGGTCCAGGGCAACGAGCAGAAGGTCACCCACGTCGCCTTCGTCAGCGTGATGCCGACGCCGCCGGCGGCCGTGGTCGTGATGAACACCCGCACCGATGGGTTGGTCTGGAATTCATCGACCGCCTTTTGCCGCTTGGCGGTTGGGTCGCTTCCGACCAGACTGACACACGACAAGCCGCTCGCCGAAAGCATGTGCTTCAGTGTCGTGACCGTCTCCATGTACTCGCAAAAGACGATCAGCTTGTCGTCCTCAGGCAGGCCCTCGGCCGTCTCGAGAATGAACTCGGTTTTCAGGGCCTCCAGTCGCTGCCGCAAGCGCGTGATCTTCGGCATCACCATCAACGTCATGTCCTTCAGCGTCTCGTGGTAGGCGGCCAGACCTTCGGCCGGCGAGATCCAGCGCAGGTGGCGGTGCTTGGCGCCGAGGTCCTTCAGCACGTCCTTGCGCCGGCGGATCATCCAGCCACGCAGCCCCTCGGCCAACGCGCTGCGGTTCTCCGGGCTGCCGGCGTAGCACTTGCGAAAGTCCTTCAGCGACAGCTGTCCGAGCCGATGCCCGGTCAGACGCAGCAAGGTGTGCATCTCCACTTCACGGTTGAGCAGTGGCGTGCCCGTGACCGCGTAGCGGCGAGGGATGCGGGTGGCCATCAGGAAGGCGTTGCGTGTGCGGCCGGCCTGGTGCTCCTTCAGCATGTGCGCTTCGTCGCAGGCCATCACCGCGAACGACAGGGCAGCTTCTCGCACCAGACAGCCCAGACGCTCGTAACTCGCGATGACCCATTGGCAACCGAGCAACGCCCCAGGCCGATCCTCGCCGGCCATGCCGATCGCGGCCTCCGGGAACACCGCCAGGATCTCGCGCTCCCAGTTGATGCGCAACGTGGCCGGGCACACGATCAGGACGCGTCCGCCTGCCGCCGCGAGAGAGCACGCCACCACGGTCTGGCGCGACTTGCCCAGGCCCATGTCGTCTCCATTGAGCGCACCGGTGCGCGTCGCCATAAAGCGCGAGCCGACGACCTGATAGTCCCGCAATCCAGCCTCGGCCGCGATGCGCGCCAGCGCCTCCTCATCGACGGGCACGCGCGACATCTCCTCGCCGACCACCGACAGAAACCCGTTGCCGGCCTCGTCGCCTGTCTCCTCCCGCGCCGGCATCTCGGGCACCAGGGCCGGCACGGTGATCGGCACCGGAGAACTCGGCGGCGCATGCATGGCCTCCAGCACGATCGGCGTGTCGTGAATGTAGATGTCGTCGCGCGAGACGCCTGCGGCCTGCCGCAGCGCCTGCATCAGGTCCTCCACGCTGCAGCGCTGGATCTCCCAGGCATTGGCGAACCTGTGAAAGCGCCCGCGCAACGAACGCAGGCAGCGCACCACGAAGTCGTCGTAGTGGCTGCCGACCGCCACGCCGCCTCCTTCCAGAGGGAACACCTGCACGTCCAGGCGCTGCACAAAGAAGTCACGCTCGACGGCAGCCAACGCCGAGCGCAGTGTCACGCGCGCGCCCTCGTAGTCGAACCAGCGCCCCTCATGCACGCGCTCGAGCCACGCGATGAGTTCGTCGACATCGGCCAGCGCCCGCACCCACATGCGGCGCGGGCTGAACCAGCTCGCGCCGGCCGCCTTCAGCGCCACGTTCGCCCCCTCGACATAGGTCAGCTGCAGGCCCAGCCGCAAGCCGTCGCTGACGGCGCGCTGCACCAGCTGGGGCGCAGGCAAATCGATCGGCCCCGGCAGCACAGGCAGGCCGAGCGGGCCGCTGGACGTGCGGCAGCTCGCCGTCATCGAGGGGCCGGGGGCCAGCAAGTCCGACAAGAAACGCTTCGAGGACGCACCCAAGCGCCGGGAAGAAAAGGAGCGCGGCGGGTCCTGACACTCATTCGACGAGGCTGAGCTGGCCGTTTCCGGCGTGGAAGATCGAACTCCGCACCTTGTCTCCCCTCATGGTGCTGACCACCGCTCCTTGCGCCTCCCTGGTACACCCATACACCGTCTGCTCGGGATAGTCCGCCTTCCACTTGGCGGCAATGTGCCCCTTCTCCGCGGAGAAGCAGATGAAGAAAAAGCACGCCTGCGCCTTCTCTGCACCCATCGTGTTCAGGGCATCAGTCAGCTTCGAGAGCGTCATCTCGTCACCCATGTTGTTGGTGACTGTCGTGTACTTGCCCGTTCCGCCATGCCCGTGAACGCACAGGTAGTCACCGGCTCCGATCTCGTTCTGGCTCTCTTCTCCCTTGAACACGACAACCACAGTCGGGCCACCCAAGGCGTTGCTGATGCCGCATTTCGCGACCTCGTCGGCGTTCGTCCGGATGTCGCCATCCGTTCTGCTGCGAGGAAACGGTACATAGAAGATCAGCTTCGCCATGTCGACAACTCTTATTCCAATTTTGGGACAGGGCATTAGACGCAATCTCGATTGGCATGAGGGCTTGCCAAAGTCACGTTGACAGAAATGAACGAGGACACATACGGCGCCTGGAAGCCGGCTTCACGGCACAGCAGGAATACCCTTGCGCGCGGCCATGAGCAAGGCCGTGGGCGAGTTCGATCACCGTGCGCACGATGTCGGGCGCAGCGGCTGCCACCACAC
>DASTGE010000184.1:0-7843 GCA_035719405.1 Burkholderiaceae bacterium | reverse complement strand
CCACGCCCACCGAGGAGAGCGTGCGCCGGGCCATGGCGATCCAGCTCATCATCAACCGCGAATGGGGTCTCGCCAAGAACGAGAACCCGAATCAAGGCTCGTTCATCATCGACGAGCTGACCGAATTGGTGGAGGAGGCGGTACTGAGCGAATTCGAGCGCATCTCCGAGCGCGGCGGCGTGCTGGGGGCGATGGAAACCGGCTACCAGCGCAGCAGGATCCAGGAGGAAAGCCTTCACTACGAGATGCTCAAGCACACTGGCGAATACCCGATCATCGGCGTCAATACCTTCCGCAATCCACATGGTAACCCGCTGCCCGAGCATATCGAGCTGGCGCGCTCGACCGAGGAGGAGAAGAAGAGCCAGCTCACCCGCTTGCGTGACTTCCATGAGCGTCATGCGGTTATGGCACCGGCAATGCTCCAACGGCTTCAAGAGGCGGTGATCGACAACCGCAACGTGTTTGAAGTGCTGATGGACGCGGTGCGGGTATGCTCTTTGGGGCAGATCTCCAATGCCCTGTTCGAGGTGGGCGGGCAGTACCGCCGCAGCATGTAAGGCATCTGATTTTATCAGGGTAATTGATCCACTGAGGAACGACACATGAACCTTCCGGACATCTTCGTCGTCGGCGCGGCCCGTACCGCGATCGACACTTTCGGCGGCGCGCTCAAGGATGTGCCGCTGACACAGCTGGCGACCACCGCGGTGCGCGCAGCCATCGAACGCAGCGGTACAAACGCCGCAAGCGTAGGGCACGTCGCGATGGGCAACGTGATCCCCACGGAGAACCGGGACGCCTACCTTTCGCGCGTGGCCGCCGTCGAGGCCGGGATCCCGCAGGAAACGCCCGCATTCAACGTCAACCGGCTGTGCGGCTCAGGCTTGCAGGCGATCGTGTCGGCAGCGCAGTCACTGTTGCTGGGCGATGCCGAAATCGCCATCGGCGCGGGCGCCGAATTGATGAGCCGCGGACCCTATCTGCTGCCGGGCGCACGCTGGGGTGTGCGCATGGGCGACGCGCAGATGATCGACTACATGGTCGGCATCCTGCACGACCCCTTTCACAAGATCCACATGGGAATCACGGCGGAGAACGTGGCGGCGCAGGAGGGCATCACGCGCGAGATGCAAGACGCGCTGGCGGCCGAAAGCCACAAGCGGGCTGCGCGCGCAATCGCCGAGGGCCGCTTCAAGTCTCAGATCGTCCCGGTCGAGATCGCCTCGCGCAAGGGCACCATCACCTTCGACACCGACGAGCACGTGAAGCCGGATACCACCGCCGAGTTGCTGGCGAAGATGCGGCCTGCCTTCAAGAATGACGGCACCGTCACCGCGGGCAATGCCTCGGGCATCAACGATGGAGCGGCGGCAGTGGTGCTTGCCACTGCTGATGCAGTGAAGGCGCGCAAATTGAAGCCGCTCGCACGGCTTGTGGCTTACGCCCACGCCGGGGTGGACCCGAAGCTCATGGGCCTTGGCCCAGTCCCGGCCAGCCGCCTCGCCTTGAAGCGCGCCGGCTTGACGGTGAAGGACCTCGACGTGATCGAGTCGAACGAGGCTTTCGCGGCGCAGGCTTGTGCGGTGTCGCGTCAGCTCGACCTCGATCCGGTGAAGGTCAATCCCAATGGATCAGGCATCTCGCTGGGCCACCCGGTCGGTGCGACCGGCGCGATCATCACGACCAAGGCGCTGTATGAACTTCAGCGCATCGGGGGGCGATTTGCGCTCGTCACGATGTGCATCGGTGGCGGCCAGGGCATCGCCGCCATTTTCGAGCGCGCCTGATCGCACCGGAGGGGCCTGCGGCATTGTTGGCTGCGGCTCTCGCCGCTGGCCGGCACGCTGGCGCGCCTCCTCAAGGCTTGAGTTGCGCCCTCACCTCGCCGCCCTTGTTGGCTTCAGTGTGGACGTTGACGTACAAGTCCCCCGCCTTGTAGCGGGCCATCTGTTCCGCGTTGAGCTTGGCGCCCGGCGGCACGTTCCACATGCTGTCGCCGCTCTTGGTGAGCGGGATGATGACCGGCCCGTTGACGCCCGGCCCACCGGCATGGATATGCGCCATCGTTCCCGTCATTCCGGTCGTGGTCACGCTGCCGGTCACGGAACCGTCGTTGGCGACGTTGATCGTGCCAGATCCGCTTGCTGTGGTCTTTACCGGGGGCACCTCCTGGTCGCCCGCGAGGCGAAGGTCGGCACCGTAGACAGCCACGGCGGCGCCGGTCAGCGCCAGCATGAGCAGACCGCGAATAGCAAACGAGCGTCCTGAATCGAGATGCAAATCCAGACTCTTCATCGATGACCCTCTTCAAGGATGGTGGAAAGGCCGGAGCCCCTCAGCGAGATCACGGGCATGTGAAGGAACGTCGGCCTTGAGTTGTACAACATCGCGTCCCGAACGATTGCGCCGCCTTGACGAACGGTCTTTCTTCGCCATAGCGCGGTCGTGATGCGGTCGTGAGCCTCGTCGGTCTGATTACCCCGTCCCGCGGCCGGAATCAGCGATGCACTACACCCCGCCCACTCCGGAACAGCTGCGCGCGCTGAAGCAGCGGCTTGGCTTCATTGGGGAGCAGATGGCGCAGCTATTCGGCCTCGCCGGCAACAACCAATGGCGAAAGTACACAGGGGGTGCGGCGCCGCGCGAGATGAACCTACAGATGCTCTTCTTCGCGGCAGCCCGGCTTGCCCTGGACGATGAAATGAATGCGCATGCGGCAGATTGGCGCCAACGTAGAGTTGGAAACAGGCACCACACCGGCCCGTCCAACGACTGAGTCAGATATGCAGGACGAATAGGTGAATGCGCGCGCCCCCACGAGGCGCTGAAGGATTGCGCAACAGGCGATCCTGCGCGCCCCGGTTTCGCTGGGGCCATTCCGGGCCACTCCTAGGTCCGTCGTTTAGAGGGGGATTCCGCTAAATGCTTGGGATACCGGAGATTTTTCTGGAGGCGCGGGGCGGAGTCGAACCGCCCTGGATGGATTTGCAATCCACTGCATAACCGCTTTGCTACCGCGCCTTGTTGTTCTTGTTGTCAGTCCACCCGACGCAGGAACGGGCATTCTCACAAAAAAGGGAAGCACATGCTTCCCTTTGGATATTTGGAGCGGGAAACGAGTCTCGAACTCGCGACCTCAACCTTGGCAAGGTTGCGCTCTACCAACTGAGCTATTCCCGCATTGCTTCACTCCCGGGGCCCAATCAGCAACTTTTCTTTATTGCTGCTGTTCCCTTTCAGCGAAGCTCGCAGTATACACAGAATCCATCACACTGCAAGCAGCCCGCTGTCTCAATGCTTGATTGCCTCGACCGTGGCGGCCGGCTCCGCGGCGGTCTTCGTCGCAGGCGGCTGCGGCTTGACCTCGGCGGTTGCCTCATCCTCGGGCAACGGTTTTGGCGCGGTTTCGAGAGCAACTTCGAGAACGCGATCGATCCACTTGACCGGAACGATCTCGAGATTGTTCTTGACGTTCTCTGGAATCTCCTGAAGATCCTTGACGTTTTCTTCCGGAATCATCACCGTCTTGATGCCGCCGCGATGCGCTGCCAGCAACTTCTCCTTCAGGCCGCCGATCTGCGTCACTTCGCCTCGCAAGGTGATCTCGCCCGTCATAGCGACATCCGCCCGCACGGGAATGCCCGACAGCGCTGATACAAAGGCAGTCGTCATCGCGATGCCGGCACTTGGACCGTCCTTCGGCGTCGCCCCATCGGGAACGTGAATGTGAATATCACGCTTCTCGAACAGCTCGTCCTTGATGCCAAGGCGTTGAGCGCGGGAACGGACCACGGACCGAGCCGCCTCCACCGACTCCTTCATCACGTCGCCGAGTGAACCGGTGCGGATGATGTTGCCCTTGCCCGGCATCACTGCCGCTTCGATCGTCAGCAGATCGCCACCGACCTCGGTCCACGCAAGGCCGACCACTTGGCCAACCTGGTTCTTCTTCTCGGCACGACCGAAGTCGAACTTCCGCACACCGAGGAAGTCGTTGAGGTTCTCCTCCGTGACGACGACCTTCCCGTCGTAGTCCTTGAGTTGGAGACCCTTGACCACCTTGCGGCAGATCTTCGAGATCTCACGCTCAAGCGACCGCACGCCCGCCTCACGGGTGTAGTAGCGGATGATGCCCCGGATGGCCGACTCGGTGACCTCCATCTCGTCACCCTTCACGCCGTTGTTCTTCTGCTGTTTTGGCAGAAGGTAGCGCTGTGCGATGTTGAGCTTCTCGTCCTCGGTGTACCCGGACAGGCGGATCACCTCCATCCGGTCCAGCAACGCCGGCGGGATGTTCATCGAATTGGACGTCGCGACGAACATCACATCGGACAAATCAAAGTCGACCTCGACATAGTGGTCGCTGAAGGTGTGGTTCTGCTCGGGGTCGAGCACCTCCAGCAACGCCGAAGACGGATCGCCACGAAAATCCATGCCGAGCTTGTCGATCTCGTCCAGCAGGAACAGAGGGTTGCGCACGGCGACCTTCGTCAAGCTCTGCAGCACCTTGCCCGGCATGGAACCAATGTAGGTCCGCCGGTGACCGCGGATCTCGGCCTCATCACGCACGCCACCAAGGGCCATTCGGACGAACTTGCGCCCCGTGGCACGCGCGACTGATTGGCCGAGCGAGGTTTTGCCGACGCCGGGAGGTCCGACCAGGCACAAGATGGGCGCCTTGACCTTGTCCACCCGCTGTTGCACGGCGAGATACTCGAGGATCCGGTCCTTGACTTTCTCGAGGCCGTAGTGGTCCTCGTTCAGGACCTCCTCGGCGTGCTTCAGGTCGTGCCTGATCTTGGTCTTCTTGCTCCAGGGCAAGCCGACCAGTGTGTCGATGTAGTTGCGCACGACCGTCGCCTCCGCCGACATCGGTGACATCAGCTTAAGCTTCTTCAGCTCGTTGTCGGCCTTCTTGCGTGCCTCCTTCGGCATGCGCGCAGCCTTGATCTTCTTTTCGAGTTCTTCGAGATCGGCGCCTTCCTCGCCGTCTCCGAGTTCCTTCTGGATCGCCTTGACCTGCTCGTTGAGGTAGTACTCGCGCTGGCTCTTCTCCATCTGGCGCTTCACGCGCCCACGGATGCGCTTCTCGACCTGGAGGATGTCGACCTCGTGCTCGAGCAATTCCAACAGCTTCTCGAGCCGCTTGTCGACCTCGAACAGGTCGAGCACGGACTGCTTGGCCTCGAGCTTCAGCGGCAGATGAGCGGCAATCGTGTCGGCAAGGCGACCCGCGTCGTCGATGCCGGCGATGGACGTCAGGATCTCCGGCGGAATTTTCTTGTTGAGCTTGACGTACTGGTCGAACTGCTGTGTGACCGCGCGGCGCAGCGCCTCGATCTCGGGCTTGCTGTCAGCCTGCGGCGGCACGGGCGTCACTTCGGCAACGAAGTGCTCGGCGTTGTCGGAGATCGAGTTGGTGTTGGCGCGCTGGATGCCCTCGACCAGCACTTTCACGGTGCCGTCGGGCAGCTTCAGCATCTGCAGGATGGTCGACACGCAGCCGACGTGGAACATGTCCTCGGGCTTGGGTTCGTCCTTGCCTGCGGCCTTCTGCGCCACGAGCATGATCTGGCGCCCCGCCTCCATCGCCGCCTCGAGTGCCTTGATCGACTTCGGCCGGCCGACGAACAGCGGGATCACCATGTGCGGAAACACCACCACGTCGCGCAGCGGGAGCAGCGGCAGGGTGATGGGTTCGGCGGGCAATACGGGATGTCCGGACATTGGAACCTCACTTTCTCGGACCTACCTGAGGGCCGAGGAAACTTTTGCAAGCGGCCTTACGCGCCCTGACTTTCAGGCACTGGCCTTCTGCTCGCGGTAGACCAGCAACGGCTTGGCGTTCTCTTCGATGTTGTGCTCGTCGAGCACAACCTTGGCGACGCCATCGAGGTTGGGCAGGTCGAACATCGTGTCGATCAGCGCGGCCTCCATGATGGAGCGCAGCCCGCGCGCCCCCGTCTTGCGAGCCAATGCCTTGCGGGCAATGGCCTCCAGTGCGGACGAACGAATCTCGAGATCGACCCCGTCCATCCCAAAGAGTTTCTGGTACTGCTTGACGAGCGCGTTCTTCGGCTCGGTCAGGATCTGCACCAAGGCGCTCTCGGTCAGTTCGCCCAGGGTCGCAACCACCGGCAGCCGGCCAACCAGTTCGGGAATGAGGCCGAACTTGATCAGGTCTTCAGGTTCGACGTCGCGAAAGGTCTCCGAAACCTTGCGCTCGCTCTTGCTGTGCACCGTCGCGCCGAAGCCGATGCCGGAGCGCTCGGTGCGGTTCTGGATCACCTTCTCGAGCCCGTCGAAGGCGCCGCCGCAGATGAACAGGATGTTGGTGGTGTCGATCTGCAGGAAATCCTGATTCGGATGCTTGCGCCCGCCCTGCGGTGGCACGCTCGCCATCGTGCCCTCGATCAGCTTGAGCAGCGCCTGCTGCACGCCCTCGCCCGATACGTCGCGCGTGATGCTCGGGTTGTCGGCCTTACGGGAGATCTTGTCGATCTCATCGATGTAGACGATGCCTCGCTGGGCCCGCTCCACATCATAGTTGCAGTTCTGCAGGAGCTTCTGGATGATGTTCTCGACGTCCTCGCCCACATACCCGGCCTCGGTCAGCGTCGTGGCGTCGGCAATCACGAACGGAACGTTCAGGAGCCGGGCAAGGGTCTGCGCGAGCAGCGTCTTTCCCGAGCCGGTCGGACCAATGAGCAGGATGTTGCTCTTGGACAACTCCACGTCGTCCTTCGAGCTGCCCATGTGCTTGAGCCGCTTGTAGTGGTTGTACACCGCAACCGACAGCGTGCGCTTGGCCTGATCCTGGCCGATCACGTAGGAATCGAGGATCCCTTTGATCTCGCCCGGCGTGGGAAGGTCGGACTTCGCAGCGCGCGACGCGCCGGTGTCAGCCGGCACTTCATCACGGATGATGTCGTTGCACAGCTCGATGCACTCATCGCAGATGAACACCGACGGTCCGGCGATGAGCTTCTTCACCTCATGCTGGCTCTTGCCGCAGAAGGAGCAGTACAGAACCTTTTCGCTCGAGGCGCCTTTTTTGTCGGCCATGGGAGATGCGAGGAGTTCGCCTGAGGCGTGAGTGATCGACACAATGATAGTTCAAGTGGGCAGAGGGCCAGTCGCAGAGAAAAGGCCCCTTCCCGCGTACTGCGATTCCCTTTCAGAAACCGCGGCTGAAGGCGCTACTGTCGCTTGTCGAGCACCTGGTCGATAAGCCCGTAGGCCTTCGATTCGTGCGCTGACATGAAAAAGTCACGCTCCGTGTCGTTCTGGATCTTCTCCAGCGGCTGACCGGTGCGCTCGGCGAGGATTCGATTGAGCTGCTCGCGTGTGCGCAGGATCTCGCGCGCGTGAATCTCGATGTCGGTCGCCTGGCCCTGGGCACCGCCCAAAGGCTGGTGAATCATGATGCGCGAGTTGGGGAGCGCGATGCGCTTGCCCTTGGCGCCCGCTGCAAGCAGAAATGCGCCCATGCTGGCTGCCATGCCCATACACATCGTGGAAACATCCGGCTTCACGAACTGCATGGTGTCGTAGATCGACATCCCGGCGCTCACACTTCCGCCGGGCGAGTTGATATACAGGAAGATGTCCTTGTCGGGGTTCTCGCTCTCGAGAAAGAGCATCTGCGCCACCACGAGGTTCGCGGTCTGGTCGGTGACCGGCCCGACCATGAACACGATGCGCTCGCGCAGCAGCCGGCTGTAGATGTCGTAGGCCCGCTCGCCGCGGCCCGAGGTCTCGATGACCATGGGCACCATGCCCAGGCCGTTGATGTCCAGCGCGCTCATGGAAATCCTTGCTGCAGTCGGATCAGGAAGAT
>DASTGE010000183.1:0-2146 GCA_035719405.1 Burkholderiaceae bacterium | reverse complement strand
TTGGCATTTCGATCAATTACTGCTTTTAAGCGTTACGCCCATGACCCCATATTCCTTCCTTTCCGTACGCATGCAACCGCGCAACACCGCGTCCGACATCGAGCTGGCATCACGCTCCGCGCCTGTTACGCCGCCGGCACGGCCCCGAGAACCTGACCCGGGCTTGCTGGCGAACCTGAGAAGGCGAGCCGGCCAGATGATCCCCCGCGCGCCCCGCATCACCTTGCCCACCGCGAGAACCAACCCTGCGCTTGCAGGCGCCCTGTCCATGCTGGGCATTTCATCCGGGGGGACCTTGTACCTCGCCGGCGTCATCGGCGCCGTCAATGAGCGCATTCCGGTCATGATGGCAGGCGTTGCGATAACGACTGCCGGCATGTCCCTTTACCACCACGCCTTTCTCAAGCTGAGGCCGCTGGAAGTGCCGGCCCAGGCGCACGAAGCGATGAATGCCCTTACGGTGGAATTTGACGAACCGGAGCAGGCGGCACTGATGCAAGAGGTCGGGCGCAACCGGATGAACATCATCGACCATATTCAGGATCTGGTCACCGGAAGCGACACGCACCCGGCGGTGCGGGAGGCCGCGAGCAGGGCCGGCGACGATCCGCAGCAGATCATCCGCAACCTCCTTGCCCTGGTCACCCAGAACCCGCCCATTCTTTCGAATCGACCGACCTCATCGCCTCAGCCAGCCGATGTCAGGCCGCGCGATCCCCACGACATGGTCTGACCTTGCGACCGCCGCCGAACGCTCGCGGCGCGGCCAGCGGCAATCCGCGTCGCCTGGCTTGATCGGCCCCACGCCTTCCGCAGTGCCGGTGTAGATCACGTCACCGGGATGCAGCGTGTAGAAGCGGCTTGCGAATTCGATCAGGCCCGCGACATCGATGATCAGGTCGCGCGTGCTCGAATGCTGCCGGCGCTGTCCGCTGACCGACAACTCCAATTCGAGGGCGCCGGGATCGGGCAATTCATCGGCGGTCACGAACCACGGGCCGAGTACCGAATAGCCGTCGGGCGACTTGCGCATGCTGCGCTCCTCCGGCCCGCGGATGGTGATGTCCAGCCCGATGGTGTAGCCAGCCACATACTGCAGCGCCTGCGCCGCACTGACGTTCTTCGCCTCGCGGCCGATCACCGCTGCCAATTCGACTTCATGGTCCATGCGACGGTCCGGCAGGATGACGGGCACGCCCTCGCCCGGCCCGACGAGCGAACTCGTGGCCTTGAGGAAGAGTCCTGCGCGCTGGATTTGTTGATGCGGTTGTTGTGATGCAGGTTGGCGTCGCCTAGCACTTCCTCAAGGTGCTTCACGTAATTGACCGGCGCCGCGATGAGCTTGCCGGGATTGGCAATGGGGCTCAACAGGCGCACGCCTGAAAGCGCGACCCGGGGGCATGGGGTACGAGCGCCTCGATCTTCGCGCGGCGCAGCACATCCGATGGGCGATGAGTGGGTCATGCCGTGGAAGGGGATAGCGGACGGCCGGCAGCTCATCGAGCACGCGTGTCACATCGGCCAGTTCATCGCCGAGCACCACGCCCAGGCGGTTGTCGTTAAAGCGGCAAAGTCTCATCGCGAATGTCTCCTTGAACTTCAGGTCGCCGCCGTCGCAGCCTACTGGACACGGGGTCCGAATGCGAGACAGCCGCCCATATTTCCGATGTAAGCAGCCCTTATGCAGGCGCGCCGGGCAGCGCAAGCATGCGAGGCCGTCGCCCGACTTTGCCCGACTGAAGCCCTTCTTCGTCGTTATGCGACCATCCGCGCATGGCCAACATCCACCTGCATGCGCTTCGGGTCTTCGAGGAGATCTACCGCACGGGCTGCCTCTCGAAAACCGCCGACAAGCTCGGGCTGACGCAGCCGGCGATCAGCATGTGGCCGTTACGCATCCCCAATTTCCTGGGCCTTGCGACCATCGTCGGCACGACCGACCACCTCTGCACACTGCCGCGCCGTGCAGCCCTCATCATGCGCGCACCGGCGAGGTGGCCGCCTGGGACCTGCCCTTTGAGCCGCCTGAATACGTGGTCAGGCAGCACTGGCACGAACGGCAGATGCGCGCCCGGGCAACCAGCGCTGCGGAGTCTGATGAGCTGATTTAACCTAGAAACGGCAGTTGAACGCGCCCGAGCGGGCC
>DASTGE010000182.1:0-7540 GCA_035719405.1 Burkholderiaceae bacterium | reverse complement strand
CATGGCTTCGCGTCCGCTCTGACGATCGGCATCCTGTTCGGCATCTACTCCTCCGTTTTCGTGGCAGCCGCGATCGCCATGTGGCTGCGCGTGAAGCGTGAAGACCTCGTCAAGGCTGGCGTGAGCAAGACGTCCGATCCTAACGACCCGAACGCTGGGGCCGTGGTGTAGAGTAGTCCTCACACCAAGGGGGATCGATACGTTCATGGCGACCAGCGCCGCCAATCTGACCCTGGCTTCGCAAGCCCGGCGCCTGTACACGGAGGAGCTGGTCAAGGGTCTGGCAAACATTGCCCGTGCCGTTCATGAAGCCGCCCGATCGCTGATCGACAAGCCGGCCGAGTACACGCTAGCCCAGCGCCGTCGCGACATGTTCGCGGAAGTGCATAAGGGCCTTGCGACGTGGCATCGGGCGAGCATCGAGGCTTTGCGCAAAGCGCTCGCATACGGTATGTCCGCGACTCGCGCGGGCGATCTTCCGCCGCCAGGCACCAGGGCGCAAGGCAGCAAGGGGCTGTCGCTGGTTGACGACGACACGATCGAGCGGGAGATCTGCACCTCCCGTCTGTCGCTTGCGATCATGGATAGCGCCTCATGGGAGTTCACCGACTTACGCGCACGAATCGCGTCGCTCGAACGACGTGAAGAGCTCGATCCCCATGACATGCTTCGCGCGCATGTGCTCGCCCGCATCGCCGTCGAAGCCTGGCGGGCCGCCGGGATGCAGTTGGACACGTGGCGTGAGTTGCAGGGTACGCTTCACGACGAATTCGCGAACCTGGTCTGCGAGGCCTACCACGAAGCAAACCGCTGGTTGATGGAGCGAGGGGTGCTGCCGGAGGTTGATCTGCGGCCGATGATTCGTCGTGCCCAGAACAGGCAAGGCGGTGCTGCGGCGAGCAGTGCCGGTGATGTCGGCGATGCAGATCGCGACGGACCGCTGGAAAGCCAAAGTTCCAATGGCGGTCGCGACCACGCGGGAAGAGCGTGGAGCAGGACCAGGGGGCGCGACGCCGAGGGTGCACAGGATACGGTGGCAAGCTGGGGCGCCCGGGATGATGCGGGCGGCAATGTCGCCGCGCCCGGTGCTCGTGACTCGAGCGGGAACTTTCCCGCGACCGGGGGCAGAAGTGCGCCCGGTCGGTGGAGTGGCGGCGGGCAGCGGTCGGGCGGCGAGCGGGTGTCGCGCCCTGGGGGGCACGACGAAACGCGTTTAATGACCCGACCGCCAGGGCTGGCAGGTCCACATGATCATGCCCAAGCGGTCCTGGGCCGGCTCAATCGCCTGATCGGGCGCCACGCGCCGGGCTTCGGTGACACCGGGCGGCAAGGCCACGCATCTCCAGCGCTGGATGCCGCCATTACCCGCGCGGAAACCGGCATCCGCGAAGAGTTCGACCGGGTTGTCACCGCTGCAGGCGGCGAGGCGCAAGTCACAACGCCGGCCCTTCTGCACGACCTTGCCAAGCGCAAGCAGGCGTTGAAGCAAGCGGCGGAGACGCCGGTCGAGAGGGCGACGATCGAGATCGTCGCGCTGCTCTTTCAGAGCATCCTTACAGAGGAGCGCATTCCTGCCGCGGTGCGCGTATGGTTCGCGCGGTTGCAAATGCCGGTCTTGCGTGTGGCGATCGGCGAGCCCGACTTCTTCGCGACCGTCGACCACCCCGCGCGCCGCCTGATTGACCGGATGGGCGCCTGTGTGATGGGCTTCGACGCTTCTGCGCGTCTCGTTGGCGATGCGCTGGAAAAGGAAATCAAGCGCGTCGTCCAGGTCGTGGAGGCGTACCCGGATACCGGGCGCCGGGTGTTTCAGACGGTGCTGACGGAGTTCGAGCGCTTTCTGGAACACTACTTCAAGAACGAGAACGAAGCGACACGCAAAGGCGTCTCACTGGCCCAGCAAGTGGAGCAGCGGGAAACGCTTGCGATCCAGTACACGATTGAATTGCGCAAGATGCTCGAGGGCGTCCCCGTACAGGAGGGTGTCCGGCAGTTTCTCTTTCAAGTGTGGGCCGACGTGCTCGCCATGACTGCCGTCAAGTTCGGTCCGCAAAGCGACGGGACAAAGACCATGAAACGCGCGGCAGCCGACCTGATTTGGTCGGCCGGCGCGAAGGTCTCGCGGGAGGAGCGGGCTGAAGTGATCCGGCGCCTGCCGCCGCTGCTGAAGACGCTGCGGGAGGGTATGGGCTCTGCAGGTCTGAGTGTCGAGCGGCAGGATGATCACATCCAGAAGCTGAACAACTCCTTGGCGGCGGCCTTTACTGCGAAGGCTGCGGCGATCCCCAGCGAACGACTGGAGGAGCTGATGGAACAGCTTGAGACCTTGGAAGAGATGCTTCCTGAAGCTGTCGACATCCAGATCGACGAGTCCATGATGCTGGACTTGTCGGGCCACGAGAGCTCGGAGCTGGAAGTGGTGTCCGAGGGTGGCTCGACGCCCACGCCTGCGATGCTCGCTTGGGCTCGTGAACTGCAGGTCGGCTCCTGGTACATGCTGGATTTTCGCGGGCGGACCGAGGCGGTGCAGCTTGCATGGCACGGATTGCGCCGGCAGTTGTCCTTGTTCGTGACACCAGTAGGGCGTTGCGTGCTGTTCCAGCAGCAGCGTCTGGCAGCGTTCCTTCAGGCCGGACTGCTCCTGCCTGCACAGGACGAGGCTCTCACCGTGCGCGCGACGCGCACCGCGCTCGCCAAGCTTGATGTGGATCCGTCTCGGCTGCTCAGTTAGCCTTGGCGGCTTGCCGGTGACGGTGTCACCGCGCAGCACGCTCAGTCCGAGGCTTCGCGCGGAAGCTTTAGTGAATGAGGCGATCCTCGACGTCGACAAACAACTCGTCAAGGATCAACGCATCAGGCTCCTCGCCAAGACTCCAGAAGACCATCAGCACAATGATCTTCAGGTCTTCGAGGTCCAGCGGACCGGAAGAGATTGCCATTGCCCGGTCAATGACCATCTCCCGCATGGGGGCGGGGAGGACGCCCGCGGATTCCAAAAAGCAGATGAAACCGATCGACTCCTCGCCCAATACGTCGAGTTCGCTGCGGGAGAAGACGCGGATGCTGCCGGGACGTTGTTCGCCCTTGTACGACTCGGCTGCGCTGGCCAGGCCTTCAAGCCAAGTGAGAGCTTCCTGAATCTCGTCCGACTCGAAACCCACCGCTGACAACTTGCGGGTGAGCTGCTCGTGATCCGGGCACGCGTCGGGCCGCCAATAGTTTTCGTACAGGTAGACGAGCACGTCGAACATGTGAGCCACTATACCCGAGGGAGGTGTCCTAGCACGGGCAAAATGGCCTCTCTTGCTTGTCGGCGCAGAGTGAGGCTACACGGCAACGCGGCGCTGGAACAAGCCTCCGGGCAGGCGCACGAGCTGGCCTTCGAGTTCCAGTTCCAGCAATCGCACGTTGAGCTGGTCTGCCGGCCATCCGGTTCGCGCGACGAGGGCGTCGAGCGTTACGGGGTCGTGACCGAGGGCGGACAGCACCGGATCTTTATTGTCCGGGCCCCGCGCCGTTTCTGTCGACGCTGCGGCGAGCCGCGGCTCTGCAAGTCGCAGTTCCTCCAGAACGTCTTCCGCTCGATCGACCAGCTTTGCGCCCTGTTTGATGAGCCAGTGGCAGCCGCGCGACTGGGGAGCATGAATGGACCCTGGAATTGCGAATATCTCCCGCCCCATTTCAACAGCTTGCCGGGCCGTGATAAGGGAGCCGGAGTCCGGGGCGGCCTCTACGACGAGTGTGCCAAGTGCGAGGCCCGCAATGATTCGATTGCGGCTGGGAAAGTTCTGCCTCAGGGGCGGGGTGTCAAGCGGCAGCTCGCTGATCAGAAGACCGTGCACCGCGATTCGATGGGCCAGCGCAAGGTGGCGCTTGGGGTAGACGCGGTCGAGGCCGGTCGCTACAACGGCGATCGTACTTCCTGGACCTTCGAGTCCCCCCTCGTGGGCCGCCCCATCGATGCCCAATGCGAGGCCGGACACCACTGCAAGCCCTGCACTGCTGAAATGCGACGCGAACGCGCGTGCGTTGGCGACACCCTGAGGCGTCGCCTGCCGGCTGCCGACGATGGCGATCGACCGGGCGTGAAGCAACTCCTGGCGTCCCTGCAGATACAACAGCAGTGGCGGGTCGGGCGTCTGCAGCAACTGAGGTGGGTATTCAGGATGGCCGAGCGGAACGATGGAGCGCCCCTCCCCGTCCAGCCATCGGCGCGTTGCCTCCCGCTGGGCTGCCCACCCCTCGGACGGCAAGGCCAAGGCTTCGGCCAAGGGGACCGCGACAACTTCCCGTAGTGCTGCAGTCGTCGCGTCGAATACCTGCTCCGGTCCGCCGAAGGTGGCCAGGAGGCGTCTCGCATTCTGGCGGCCCAGTCCGGGGACGGCCAACAGGCGCAGCCATGCAAAGAGTTCCGCGTCTTCGAGCATGGAGGCGTCGTTGGCGAGCGCGAGAGGACCGGCAGGTTACGGTTGAGTGAAGCGGTCGCCGGCCTTTACCGGATCCTGGGCCGACAGGATCAATGCATAGGAGACGCGGTCGAACACCTGGAACACGAAAAGCAGGCCGTGACGCTCGTCGGGAAGTTTGAGGGTCGGGTGGGCTGGATCTGTGCTGTCGACGGCTGAAGCGCCGTCACGCCACAATGCAAGGACATGACCGCGCTCCATGCCGTCTCGTTTACCCCGGTTGAGGGAAACGATCTGATTCTGGCCGGCATTGAGCGCCTCCCCATACACCGACACGATCTGGCCCGCGGTCGGCTGCGCGGGAGCATGCGGAGCGTAGCTGCTGAAGTCGCGGCTCGGCACCGGGGCGAGGCGGTCGCCTATGCCGGCCTCCTGCCGGATCGTCGTCAGCACGAAGGTGTCGGGGACGATCCGGGACTTGCCGTCTGTACCATCGACGGTTCCCCCGTCGCGCACGTGTTCCGCGGTACCGACGTATGCCGCCTCGTAGCCCAGCACTTCCTTGGTCGCGGGGTCGTGAAGTGGCTTGGCCTGACGGAATACGCGGAAATTACGCATGCCGCCGAGATCGCCTCTGACGTAGGCCGTATCACCCCGTGCCATCATCACGCGGCCTTCCTGGGCAGCGACGATGCGCGGTGCGGTCGCCAGCTCGTCGGCATCCAGCACCACCGCCTCGTTGAGGAACGGGGTAATGAGATGCATTGGAACCCCGGCGATCGCCATGTCGTCCAGCGGCTGCACGCGCGCCCGAGGGGAAAGCTTTACGGTGGAGTTGACACCGGTGGTCGGCTGCGCCACCCGCAGCCGCGCCCGCCCGCCCGACTTGTCGAGCAACAGCAACTGGCCAGGATAAATGAGGTGCGGGTTGCGGATCTGGTCGAGGTTCATCCCCCAAAGCTCCGGCCAGCGCCAGGGGCTCTTGAGGAACAACTTCGAGATGCCCCACAAGGTGTCACCGCGCACGACGGTGTGAGAATCCGGCGCGTTCGGGGCCAGTTCGGACAGCGGAACGCCGGCTTCCGCCACCTGCTTCGCGGTGGCCCGCTGCTGTGAGGTGATCGGATAGTTGCCTGCGGCAAAGCCAGGCTGAATGCTGGCGAGAGCCAGACCGAGGCCGGCGATGTATAGAAAGGGGCGAGGAGTCATCAGTTTACGGTCTCCCGGGCAGACAGTGGATCGTCGATGAAGGCTATGCGACGATCCCATCGCAGCATGGTCTCTCGTGCCTCCACGGCGACAAGCCGCCGGGTCGGCGAAAATCCTGAGAGAGTTTGGCAGATTTCGGCCGTTAAGCCCTTGATATTGCGATCAAAATGACCAGCTATCTGGGGTCGGTGAGCAGCCTTTCACGCAGACCGGTTCCGGACGCGCCTGGCTCGCCGCATACTCTTTCACGCTCCCATGCGGCCGCCCCTTGCCCTTTTTGATTCTTGCGTCTTCCATGACCCGGCTTTCGATCCTTCGTTATCCCGATCCCCGCCTTCACACCATTGCCATGCCCGTGGCCAAGGTTGACGAACGCATCCGCCAGCTCATTGACGACATGCTGGAGACGATGTACGCGGCCGAAGGCATCGGCCTGGCGGCAACCCAGGTCGATTTTCACGAGCGCGTGATCGTCATCGATACATCGGAGGCGCACGACGAGCCGCGTGTGCTGATCAATCCCGAGCTTCTATGGAAGAGCGAGGAAATGATCCTCGGCGACGAGGGCTGCCTGTCGGTTCCTCAGATCTACGACAAGGTGCCGCGCCATGCAAGAGTGAAGGTGCGGGCGCTCGGGCGCGATGGCGAGCCCTGTGAGTTCGAGGCCGAAGGGTTGTTGTCCGTGTGTGTGCAGCATGAGATGGATCATCTCGTGGGCAAGGTGTTCGTCGAATACCTGAGCCCGCTGAAGCGGGATCGCATCAAGACAAAGATGATCAAGCGCGCACGAGAAGAACCGCAGCCTGCGGCGGCGAGGCGCTTTTAGACAGTCGCACCGGCTCACGCTCACGATGAAAGTTGCCTTCGCCGGCACGCCGGAGTTCGCCGCGGTCGCGCTGGGATGTCTGCTCGAGGCCGGCTTCCGCGTGCCGCTGGTGCTGACGCAGCCCGATCGTCCCGCCGGGCGCGGCATGAAGCTGCAGCCCTCGGCGGTCAAGCAACTCGCGACCCGGCATGGGTTGCAGCTCGCGCAGCCGCGAGGTTTGCGCCTGGACGGGAAGTTTGCGGAAGACGCGGCAACAGCCAGGGAGGCGCTCGAGCAGCTGCAGCCTGACGTGATCATCGTCGCTGCATACGGCCTCATCCTTCCTCAGTGGGTGCTGGGTCTGCCGCGCCTGGGCTGCCTGAATATTCATGCGTCGCTGCTGCCCCGTTGGCGAGGCGCGGCGCCGATTCAAAGGGCCATCGAGGCCGGGGACGCTCGCACCGGCATCTCCATCATGCAGATGGACGCAGGGCTGGACACGGGCGACATGCTGATGGTCGAGGCCATTCTCATCTCGCCCGACGATACAAGCGCGACGCTGCATGATCGCCTGGCTCAACTGGGGGGCCGACTTGTCGTCGACGCGCTGAAGGCAGCGGGGGGCGGAGGGCTGCGGGCCACGCCACAGCCAATCGAGGGCGTCACCTATGCGCGCAAGATCGAGAAGTCCGAGGCCCCGATCGACTGGTCGTTGCCAGCTGAAGTCATCGAGCGACGTGTCCGTGCCTTCGATCCGTTTCCGGGAGCGACCTTCGTTCTTGGCGATGCAACGGTGAAGCTATGGCGAGCGCGTGTGCAACCGGAGTGCGGGCCCCCCGGCACCGTGGTGCGCAAAGATGCGCAGTCGCTGGTGGTCATGTGCGGCAGTGGATCATTGGAGCTCTTGCAGGTGCAGCGTGCAGGCGGCAAGCGGCAACCGGCCGCGACGCTGCTGCAAGCACATGACATCGAATCGGGCCAGGGTCTAAGGTAGGTCGCGAACCGACAAGGCAAGCGGATTGCCAACCTGCTTCAAGCGATTTGAAGCAGGAGTCTCCAATGAGGGACGTCTATCGCAAGAGCTACCTTGTGACGGGTGGGGCGGGGTTTCTCGGCTCTC
>DASTGE010000181.1:0-4782 GCA_035719405.1 Burkholderiaceae bacterium | reverse complement strand
GCTCGGGCGACGTAAGTTTCAGGGCCGGGCAACGCAAGCCGTAAAGGCGACGCCGCTCGGCAGATCAAGGCCCTTGAGTTGGGCGGCAAGTGCCCCGTCGGCCTTGTCGACTCGCAGGACCTGGGCGCGGCCCGGTGTTCTCAGCGTCACCACCCGTGCAGACTTGATGCCTTGCTGCACGAGCTGACGCCGCATCGTCTCGGCTTGCGCGCGGTCGTCGAAGCGGCCGAGGGAGATCCCTGGGTGCAGTTCGCCCTCCGTCACGACGTCGAATTTGATGCTCCGCCGCTCCAGATCCGCCACGCGCCGTTCCAGTGCCGAGCGGTCCGCGTAACGACCGATGTACACCAGCCATGCCCCAGGCATGTCGACGTCGAGAGTGTCGAAGCGATCGGTCGGGAGGCCGGCTTGCGACAGTGCCCGCTGCGTAGTCGCCAGGGCCACCTTGTCGAGCGGACCGGCTTCAAGACACGTAAGCGCGGCCTGAGGGGAACTCGCGGCGGCGGATGCGGCCAGCGCCTGGCTGGCGGCCACCGGCTTCAACACTCGGATCGCCTCGGGACGTACCTGGCGGCCCAGCCGCTCGGGTTCGCGCTCGGTGGATTGCTTCAGGCCGGTCACGTCCGCGAGCCAGCCGTGAGTAAAGGCGAAGAAGAGGACATTGGCCGCGAGGAGCAGCAGCGCGACCGCCCTTAGCATGGGATCTCCGGTGAAATGCAGGCTTGACCCCCGTCGCGTGGAGAGTGAGCCCTGCCGCTGCCCGCTTTGTGGCTGAGTCAAGGTTGCACAATATCAGCCCGCGTCCTGCTCCACCGCGTTGCCCGTGTCGGCGTTTCCGGCCAAGTGCACGCTGACCTCTCCACTAGACAGCAAGCGCATCTCGTTGCCGACGCGCACGCGCAGCGACCCGTCGTCTGCGACACCCTCTGCGATCCCCTCCGGAATCTCGGCGGACGTGGTCGTGATGGGATGGCCTTTCAGCAGGTCACGCCTCTCGTAGCGGGGCACGAAGGCGGCGAACCCTTCTCGCTCGAACAACTGCAGCGCCTGCACGAGGGGCAGCGCGACGCGCTGCAGAGCCTCAGGCGCCTCGATGGAGGGTTGGAGTTCCTGCAGGCAGGCGTAGCCGGCGGCGAGGTCGTGGACCTCTTGCGGGCGTATGTTGAGGCCGACGCCCACCACCGTCATGCGCCGGTGGCCGACCGCGACCGTTTCGATCAGAACGCCTCCGAGCTTGCGGCCCCGGCCGGGTCCCTCGACCAACCAAAGGTCGTTCGGCCACTTCAAGCCGATTCGTGGTGCCTGACCGGCTTCCGTCGGATCAAGGGCCTCTGCAAGCGCAACCCCGACCGCAAGCGACATGCCGGCCCAGTCCACGGGCTGCAGCGGCAGCGCGATGGAGAACGTCAACGACGCCCCCGGCCATGATTGCCATGTGCGGCCCATCCGGCCGCGGCCGCGGGTTTGGTGTTCGGCGACGAGCAGGCAGGGCCGGGTGTCGTCGGTGCGGCGGCCGTAGGGCATGTCGGGCTCGCGGGCGCCGTAACCTGCGTGCCGTCCATCGTCGAACTCGCCGGGAGCCGTGATCGGGGTGTCTCGCCGCCCGCCGGAACGGCGGGCCATTTCAAGCAGCTGCGTGTTGGTCGAGTCGCAGCGTGCGACCACCTCCACGCTGAGGCCCGGCAGCAGCGGCTCCAGCACCTGCCACAGCTGGTCGGCGCCCCACTGCGAACGACTCGTCTCGCTCATGGTCATGAATCCACGTCTGGTGCTATCGCTTAGGAGCCAACATGGTGCCACGACACTTCGGGGAGCCGCAGAGGCACGCAAACTGTTTCTTCAGCTTGGCTGTATACCGTTCGTCGATGATGAGACCATAGTCGAAGAACAACTCATCGCCCGGCTTCACGGCCTTCAAGGTGCGGATGAAGATCCGGCCGTCGACCTCTTCGGCCTCGCAGTTCGGATCGCAGGCGTGGTTGATCCACTTCGAGGAGTTTCCGTTGTAGGTGCCGTCGATGACGTGGTTGTCGTCGATGTGGAAATAGAACGTGTGGTTTGGATCGCTTGGATCGTGCGGATGGCGTCTCTGTGCTTCGGCCCAGGTGATGACCTCGCCCTTGTACTCTGCGACGATCTCGCCTTTGGCCATCGGCCTCAGTGCGAATACGCCCTTGCCGTGCACTCCACTGCGACGCACCTGGATACGCCGGCCACCGCCTTTTGCCGCTCCGGCAGCTGCGATGGCTTTGCCGTTTTGGGGCTTCTTGCGACTTGCGGGTTGCGCGTTCGACTTCATTCGGTACATTGATTTCATGGGTGCGCGCATGCGTGCGCGCGAGAGAGCGGGAATTGTAGGTTCGTCAGAACCAGAAGTGCACCGATGAGCAAGTCGTTGATCATTGCGGAAAAGCCGAGCGTCGCGCAGGACATCGTGCGCGCGCTCACGCCCGTGGCGGGGAAGTTCGAGAAACACGCCGAATACTTCGAGAACGAGCGGTATCTCGTCACCTCTGCCGTCGGCCACCTGGTGGAGATCAAGGCGCCGGAGGAATTCGAGGTCAAGCGCGGCAAGTGGAGCTTTGCGCATCTGCCCGTGATCCCGCCGCACTTCGAGCTTGCGCCGATCGAGAAGGCGAAGACGAGGCTCAATGCCGTGGTCAGGCTTGTCAAGCGCAAGGACATCACGGAGCTGATCAACGCCTGCGACGCGGGCCGCGAGGGCGAACTGATCTTCCGCCTGATCGTGCAATACGCAGGGATCGACAAGAAGAACCCGAAGCCGGTGCGCCGGCTGTGGCTGCAGAGCATGACGCCGCAGGCGATCCGCGATGGCTTCGAGCGGCTGCGGACTGACCAGCAGATGGCAGGCCTGGCCGACGCCGCGCGCAGCCGCTCGGAAGCGGACTGGCTGGTCGGCATCAACGGCACTCGCGCGATGACCGCCTTCAACTCGCGTGACGGCGGCTTCTTCCTCACGACCGTCGGTCGCGTGCAGACGCCGACGCTGTCGATCGTGGTCGAGCGCGAAGAGAAGATCCGCAAGCACGTGCCGCGCGACTACTGGGAGGTGCGCGCCACCTTCGGCGTGGCGTCGGGGAGCTACGAGGGCAAGTGGTTCGACCCCAAGTTCAAGAAGGACGAGAACGACCCCGAGAAGCGCGCCGACCGGATCTGGGTCGAGCGCGATGCCAATGCCATTGCTGACGCGGTGCGAGGCAAGACGGGCACGGTCAGCGAGGAATCGAAGCCGAGTTCGCAATCGAGCCCGTTGCTTTATGACCTGACGAGCCTGCAGCGCGAGGCCAATGGCCGTTTCGGCTTCTCGGCCAAGACCACGCTTTCACTCGCCCAGGCCCTGTACGAGAAGCACAAGGTGCTGACCTACCCGCGGACCGACTCGCGCGCGCTGCCGGAGGACTATCTCGCCGTCGTGAAGAGCACGATCAAGATGATCGCCGAGGAGGACATGCCCGGTCCGTTGCGCGATCTGGCCGGCCACGCGGCCAAGGCACTCAAGGAAGGTTATGTCAAGCCGACCAAGCGCGTGTTCGACAATGCCAAGGTCTCGGACCACTTCGCCATCATCCCGACGTTGCAGGCGCCGCGCAATCTCACCGACGCCGAGGCCAAGCTGTACGACATGGTGGTCAAGCGTTTCCTGGCGGTGTTCTTCCCGGCGGCCGAGTACCTCGTCACGACGCGCATCACACAGGTCGAGGGGCATCACTTCCAGACCAACGGCAAGGTGTTGGTGAATCCCGGGTGGCTGGCGGTGTACGGGCGCGAGGCGCAGGACGAGGACGCGACGCTAGTACCGGTCAAGTCCGGGGAGAAGGCGGCCAATGAGGAGGTCGACGCGGTTGCGCTCAGGACGAAGCCGCCTGCTCGCTATACCGAGGCGACGCTGCTGTCCGCCATGGAAGGTGCGGGCAAGCTGATCGACGACGACGAGCTGCGACAGGCGATGCAGGAGAAAGGCCTAGGAACGCCGGCCACGCGGGCTGCGATCATCGAAGGCCTGATCACCGAGAAGTACCTGTTGCGCGAGGGCCGCGAGCTGATCCCCACCGCCAAAGCGTTCCAGCTGATGACGCTGCTGCGTGGTCTCG
The DNA here is from genome assembly GCA_035719405.1 of Burkholderiaceae bacterium. GTDB lineage: Bacteria > Pseudomonadota > Gammaproteobacteria > Burkholderiales > Burkholderiaceae_C > CAMLIZ01. Next base: position 670 of record DASTGE010000181.1, on the reverse strand, counting down.
ATATTCAAGACCTGACGAAGCCCGAGCTGACCGGCAACTGGGAGTACCAGCTCGCGCAGATGGAGCACGGTCGCCTCAAGCGCGACGAGTTCATGGGCGAAATCGCCAAGATGGCCGAGCGCATCGTCAAGAAGGCCAAGGAGTACGACCGCGACACCATCCCCGGTGACTACGCCACCTTGAAGACACCGTGCCCCAACTGCGGCGGCACCGTGAAGGAGAACTACCGCCGCTTCGTCTGTGTGGGCGACCCGACCGCAGAGGATGGCGGGTGCGGCTTCTCGATCAACAAGATCCCGGGCGGCCGGCCTTTCGAGATCGACGAGGCCGAGGCGCTTCTGCGAGACAAGAAGATCGGACCGCTCGAGGGCTTCCGCTCGAAGGCCGGTTGGCCCTTCACCGCCGAGCTCAAGCTCGTCCGCGATGACGAGATCCGCAACTGGAAGCTGGAGTTCGACTTCGGCGAGGATGCCAAGGCGGGCGAGGAGGGCGGCGAGCCGGTGGACTTCTCGGGTCACGAGCCCTTGGGCGCGTGCCCGAAGTGCAAGGGCCGCGTGTTCGAGCATGGTTCCAACTATGTGTGCGAGCATTCAGTCGGCGCCCACATCACCTGCGACTTCAAGAGCGGCAAGATCATCCTGCAGCAGCCGGTGGCGCGCGAGCAGATGAT
>DASTGE010000180.1:0-4681 GCA_035719405.1 Burkholderiaceae bacterium | reverse complement strand
CTGCAACAACTGACCCCCACGTTGCAGTACTATTCGTCGAACCCGCGGAACACCTCGGTCAACATCCGCGGCTTCGGCGCCCCGCTTGGCCTGACCAACGACGGGATCGACCAGGGCGTGGGGATTTATGTCGACGACGTGTATTATTCGCGCGTAGCCTCATCGACTTTCGACTTCCTCGATGTCGCGCAGATCGAAGTGTTGCGCGGGCCGCAGGGCACGCTCTATGGCAAGAACACGACGGCCGGCGCGATCAACATCCAGTCGCGCCAGCCCACCTTCGATGCAGAGGGTCGCGCCGAGCTGACAGTGGGTAATTACGGTTACCTGCAGGCCAAGGCTGCCATTTCCGGCCCGCTTTCCGACAAGGTGGCGGCCCGGCTGGCCATTTCCGAAACTAAGCGTGAAGGTACGATTTACAACGTCACCACGCACCTGAAGAACAACAATCTCGACAATCTGGGCTTGCGGGCGCAGCTGCTGTGGAAGCCGACCGATGCACTTTCGGTGACGCTGGCGGGTGACTACAACCACCAGAACGCGGTGTGCTGCGCCACGGTCTTCGTGAAGTACGTGCCGACGCAGAAGGCGGTGAACCGCCAATATCCGGCGATCTATCAGGTGACCACCGGATCGGCGTACACGACCAATCTGGCCAGCCAGGACCCGTTCAACCGCCTTTCCGATGTCGACGGCGAATTGCGCGCTAAGCAGTCGATCGGCGGCGTGTCGCTGCGCGCCAAGCTCGATCTCGGCCAGGATTCGATAACCTCGATTTCGGCCTGGCGTTACTGGGACTGGGATCCTTCGAACGACCGCGACTTCACCGCACTTCCGATCACCACGAAGAGCCAGAACCCCTCGAAGCAACAGCAGTTCACGCAGGAACTGCGCTACAATCACCACAGCAGCGCGCTCGATTTCCAGCTCGGTACATTCTACTACTATCAGGTGGTCAATACCAACGGCTACCAGGAGCAGGGGCCGGCCGCGACCAAGTGGCTGCTTTCGCCCAATGCCTCTGCCACCAACCCCTATAACCTGGGCGCAATCAATGGCCTGAACTCCACCAATACCATCCGGCTGACCAACACCAGCTGGTCCGTCTATGGCCAGGCTAGCTGGCGTCCGATCTCGGGTCTGACGATCCAGCCTGGTGCGCGGCTGAACTACGACAAGAAGAGCGGCTCGTACAACGCGGTCGTCCGTGATGCGGCGGGCAGCGTGCTGGCACCCGGTCTCGTCACCACCGGCAATGCCACGCAGAAGGCACAGCTCGGCGTGCTTCTGCCCGAAAGCTACGCGCCCAGCTTCAGCAAGTGGAATCTCTCGTACGACCTGACAGTCAGCTATGACATCGTGCGGGATGTCCATGTCTATGCAACGTATTCCAAGTCGTTCCAGACGGGCGGCATCAACCTGAACGGCGTGCCCGCCGATGCCACCACGGGCCTGCCATTATCGCAGTTCAACACAGTCCTGCCCGAAGGCGTGAAGCACTATGAAATCGGTTTCAAGTCGCAATTCCTGGATCGCAAGCTGACGTTCAACGTGGCGGCGTTCCGCACCGATATCTCGAACTATCAGGCAATTTTCAGCGCCAACAATGCGGCGTCGCTAAGCACCCTGCGCGGCTTTGTGGCCAATGTGCCCAAGGTTCGCTCGCAGGGCATAGAAACCGACTTCTCGCTGCGTCCGAGCGACCGGTTCAACGTCTATGCGAACTTCGCATATACCGATGCGACCTATCGCGAGTTCACCAATGCGCCGCCGCCGCTTGAGCTGACCGGCGGATCGACCTTCAGTGGCACCAACTGCACGGTACCTACCGCGCTGGCGCCCAATGTCAGCCCGGTAAGCTGCGACATTTCGGGCCAGCGCCTGCCGGGCGTATCGAAGTATGCGCTGTCGTGGGGCGGCGAGGCCAACCTGCCGGTGAAGCTCGCCGGGCAGGATGGGCAAGTCTATGTCGGCGCCGATGCCAGCTACCGCTCGTCGTTCTCGTCGAACGCCACGCCTTCTGCCTCGACCGACCTGCCGGCCTATACCATCGCCAACTTCCGCGTGGGCTGGCGCTCTGATCGCGATGCGCCGGGCGTGAAGGTCAATGTGATGGCCTGGGTGCGCAATGCCTTCAACAAGGGCTATCTGGAACAGCTGCAGATCGCGCCGAACAGCGTCGGCCTTGTCGTCGGCAACCTGGGCGATCCGCGCACCTACGGCGGCACGATCAAGTTCCAGTTCTGATCAACGTTCGCTGACGGCCTGCGGAGTTCGCGCAGTCGGCGCGGACTCCGCAGTGTCACGAAGATCAGGCAGGGGCCGGCAAACAGGTTCGAGGAGACTTGCATGCAGCTTTGGCAAGGCACCGCCTGGGCCGGAGTGCTCGCGCTTGCGCTGGCGGGCCAGCCGGCACGGGCCGATACGGCGGGCGACGGCCTCTCCCTCAGCGGCAACCTGCGGTTGCGCGGCGAGGCGATCGATGGGCAGGCGCGGGCGGGCGTCAACAGCAGCGATGCGCTGTTCGAGACCCGCCTGCAGCTTCGTGCGCAATGGCAGCATGACTGGTTACGGCTGGTCGCCGAACTGCACGACAGCCGGGCCTGGGGCGCCAATCCCGGCACGCCGCTGAGCACCGGCGAGGTCAACGCACTGGAGCCGGCGCAAGCCTATGTCCAGGCCGATCTGGGCGACTGGCTGGGGCGGGGCACCAGCACCAGCGTGCAGGCCGGGCGGTTCGGGCTCGAACTCGGTTCGCGGCGGCTGCTGGCGATGGACGACTATCGCAACACGATCACGGCCTACACCGGGCTGCGCGCCGATGTGTCGACCAGCGGCGGAATCCGGGCGACCGCGCTCTATGTCCTGCCGCTGCTGCGCCTGCCTGACGATGGCCCGTCGCTGCGGCGCAACGCGGCCGAACTGGACCGCGAGAGCTTCGATACCGTGCTGTGGGGCGGCTTCCTGGCGCGCCAGCGCAAGGGCTCGGCGCTGCTGGCGGAGGCGAGTTTCCTGCACCTGGGCGAGCGCGATGCGCCGGGCCGGCCAACGCGCGACCGGTCGCTCAATTCGCTGGGGCTGCGCGTGCTGCGCGACCCGCGCCCGGCCGCGTTCGACTGGGGGCTTGAGGGAATCTATCAGTGGGGCGGGATCAGTGCCTCGCTCGCGCCGACCGCGGCCCGGCAGGCGGTGAGCGCGACCTTCCTGCGCCTGCACGCCGGCTACAGCTTTCCCGGCGCGTGGAAGCCGCATGTGCTGTTCGAATTCGACCGGGCCAGCGGCGACGGCCGCGGCCCCACTTATGGCCGGTTCGATTTCCTGTACGGCATGCGGCGCGCCGATCTGGGGCCGGCCGGGCTCTACAACGCGGTCGGGCGCAGCAATGTGATCTCCCCCGGCATCCGGGTGGAAGTGACGCCTTCGCAGCGTGTGGATGGCTTCATCGGCTATCGCGCGCTGTGGCTGGCCGATCGGTTCGACGCCTTTTCGACGACCGGGGTGCGCGATCCCTCTGGCAATTCCGGCGATTTCGCCGGGCGTCAGTTGGACAGCCGGGTGCGGTACTGGCTGGTGCCGGGTCGCCTGCGGTTCGAGGCGGACGCCGTGCTGCTGGGCAAGGGTGGCTCTCTGCGCCACGCGCCCAATGCCGGGCCGGGACGCACCACTCGCTATGGCAGCTTGAATCTGACGGCGAGTTTTTGATGGGATCGGATCGCCCGCTCCCGTTGGCTTCGGCGGCCTGCGGCTCAGGGGAGAGGGTTGGGAGAGGGGGTGGCGCGACGCCTGCGCGGCAGGGCCCCTCTCAACTCCGGCTGGCCGGTAAACGGGCAAGCCCGGGTATCTCCCCTGAGCCGCAGGCCGCCGAAGGCAATGGGAGAGAGCAGGATCACTCGCCGAACACGCGGGCGAAGATCGTGTCGATCGCCTTGAAGTGGTAGTCGAGGTTGAACTTGTCCTCGATCTGCTCGACCGACAGCGCCGCAGTCACTTCCGGATCGTTCTTCAGAAGTTCCATCAGGTTGAGCCGGCCGTCGGATTCCCACACCTTCATCGCGTTGCGCTGCACCAGGCGATAGGCCGCGTCGCGCTCCAGCCCGGCCTGGGTCAGGGCCAGCAGCACCCGTTGCGAGTGGACGAGGCCCCCCATCTTGTCGAGGTTCTTCTGCATCCGCTCGGGATAGACCAACAGCTTGTCGACCACGCCGGTCAGGCGGGCGAGCGCGAAGTCCAGGGTGATCGTGGCGTCCGGGCCGATGAAGCGCTCTACCGACGAGTGCGAAATGTCGCGCTCATGCCACAGTGCGACATTCTCCAGCGCCGGGATAACCGCCGAGCGGACCATGCGGGCAAGGCCGGTCAGGTTCTCGGTCAGCACCGGGTTGCGCTTGTGCGGCATCGCGCTCGAGCCCTTCTGGCCGGGCGAGAAGTATTCCTCGGCCTCGAGCACTTCGGTGCGCTGCAAGTGGCGGATTTCCACCGCCAGACGCTCGATCGAGCTGGCGATCACCCCCAGGGTGGCGAAGAACATCGCATGGCGGTCGCGCGGGATGACCTGGGTCGAGACCGGCTCGACACTCAGCCCCAGCTCCTTCGCGACATGCTCCTCGACGCGCGGATCGACATTGGCGAAGGTCCCGACCGCGCCCGAAATTGCGCAGGTGGCAACGCCCTCGCGCGCCGC
>DASTGE010000179.1:0-5381 GCA_035719405.1 Burkholderiaceae bacterium | reverse complement strand
GACCGAAGACCGACGCCAGTTGCTGAAGCTCTTCCAGCGGCAAAGGGGCCAGGGAACCGCGGGCGAAGGCCTGCAGCTGCATCGTCGTCAAGGCACCGGCGACAGCGCCCAGCGCCATCAGTCCGGCCACTTTCAGTTTGGCACCCATACGTACTGCGTCTTTCGATTGAGGTCAGGGGGATGAAGGCCGGTCGAGTATAAAACCGGCCCCGCGCTTGGAGCGAGGCTGTCCCGGGAAAGTTGCAGGCTTCGTCGGCTATTTCAACGCAATCAAGGGTTTTCCTGCACATTATCTTCTGGCCGTCCCGCGGATGCCTGCGAGCCGGCAACGCTGCATCAGTCCAGGGTGAAGCCGACCTTCATCGTGACTTGCCAGTAGGCGACCTTTCCATCGACCACATGGCCACGCGTCTCGTGGAGCGTGAACCATCGGATATTGCGCACCGTCTCGTGTGCCTTGGCGATCGCCTTCTGCACCGCGTCCTCGATGCTCGTTTCCGACGAGCCGGTGAGTTCAAGCAGCTTGTAGACATGGTCCGTCATTGCATGTGCTCCTTTGCGACGTGCGGTTTCCCGTCTGCGTTTCCACGCCAGTCAGCTTAGTGCATGACGTGGGACAGGGGATGGGAACATCGATTGCCCGATGCTGTCACGTGAGTCGGCTTGGTCGACTCGAACCGTTTGGAGTGGGAGCATGAGCTGTTCGATCGAGGCCTTGACGCAGGCGGCGCGGCGGGCAAAGGACGTGGCGGCAATCATCGAGGCGGCTCGGGTGCTGACATTTCTGGCCCGCGAGAGGCTGCGCGGCGTTGGTCTCCATGGCGTCGAGACGCCGGACGCGATGCGCAGAGAAGAGATTGCCGCGATGTATCGGACCGCGTCCGATCTGGCGACGCTCGGCCGCCGTCTCGCGGCCGAAGCCGATCATCTGCTGGCCGACAGCGTTCCCTCCCCGGCTGCGATGAAGGTCAACCCGGGTCGGGCCCACGACGTTCGCGCCATGCAAGCACTGCTGGGAAAGGCGATCCGCGACGCCAAGAGGGCGATGGACATCCTCGAAGATGTTCAAGGATCAGGCATAGAGCAACTGGAAGAAACGCCGAGCGCCGAACAGGTGGCTTACGTGGAGACCCTGATCCGCAGGGTCAGCCAGCGAATCTGAAACAAGCGGGAGCGGCGAAGCCGGGCCTGATGTGACGCAAGTCCAGCGAGAGGGCGCACTTCAAGGAAACCGGATGTAAGTAGATGTGTTTTTTTGGTCGCCGCCGGTTCTCCTCGGAAGCCGCCGGTCAAAAGCCCCCGCCGTTCGGACGCGGTTACATCACCCCCCTGTGCCTGTGATGTACTGCTCGTCGAGGAATGACTGCGCTCATTCCTCGATACATCTCGCCGCTCACAAGACCGGCAGACTTCCGAACATGAAATCTACGGGGGGTCCCATGACGACCAGTCACACCATCATCGGAGCGCCATTCGAGTCTCGCATGGTCAGCGCTCTGGCCGGGGACCCGTCGGGGCTTGCACTGCTTTCCGACGGATCTGGTCCGCGGCTTTTCAAGATCAGGGCCGCGGATTCCCACGGCCACCGCAGTTCTGCCAACATCCTTATCAAACGGCGGTACGGGTGGCGAGGCTACCATGCTCCATCGCTGCCGTCTGACCAGTCGACGAACCGCATCACCTTGAGTGCGACCGAGCAGGACGAGGCCATTGGCACCATTACCATCGTCCTCGATAGCGATGAAGGTCTGGCCGCCGAAGATGTCTTCGGCGAGGAGGTCGCAGCGCTGCGCAGTGAAGGTCAAAGGATCTGCGAGTTCACGAAGCTTGCAATGGATCCCATCACGGGGTCGAAACGAGTGCTCGCCTCGCTGTTCCATGTGGCCTATCTGCTCGCGCACCGGATTCGTCGCTATGACACACTGCTAATCGAGGTCAATCCGCGGCACGTCGCCTACTACAGGCGCATGCTTGGATGCACAGTCCTCTCGGGCCCACGAATGAATCCGCGAGTGAACGCGCCGGCTGTGCTGCTTCACCTCGACTTCAATTACACACGGGAGCAGATCGGAAAGTTCGGCGGTCAGCCCGAACTGGCCTCGATGGAGCGCTCGCTTTACCCTTACGCGTTTTCGTTGAGCGAGGAGGCTGGCATTATCGGCCGCCTCAACAAGGCCGATTGGTCGATGACCAGCGCCAAAGCTCAGGCGGGTGTGAAGCCGAGCCTTTCCAAGTTGAACGTTCGCCCCGTTCCCCTTACCAGTTGATGCTCGCGCTCCAGTAACTGGCTCCTTGACAGAACCCCCCGAATCCGGGGGGTTCTTCGTTTGTGCCCGGGTCATTGTGTGCAGGGCGATCCTGCAACCCTCATTTTGGGGCTGGAAAGGGCAGTTTCGCACTGCTACAAACGCAGCCAACAAAGGCCGGGGCAGACGACGAGCAGTGATGATGTGCCGCTCGCTTGACCTGCCGGCCGCCATCGACGCGACGCGCGCTCCGCTTCCCTGCGGGGGTGCGGACTGCACCGGGGTACAACACGCAGAGCACATCGAACGAGCTTTTTGGGCAGGGAGTTCTCGGGTGATTCGATTGTTCAACCACTATCTTCCGCGCAGGGTTCTGCTGCAGATGTCGCTTGACTTCGGACTCATCGTGTTCGTGGTTCTCGGCATCTTCGCCGCCTACGTACGCAACCCCGAACTCCTGCTGCCCCTCGCGGCCACGCATGGCCTATCGCTCGCAACAGGACTCTTCGTCATCAATACGGCAACCGGGTTCTACCAGCCCGCGCGTAAGCGCTCTATGTCGGAGCTTCTGGCCCGCGTCGGGCTCAGCACGCTGTTCGCGTTGCCACTGGCCTATGGCGTTTTCCTCCTGATGCCCGTCGACTTCAGCAGCGCCAAGGGAATGGCGCTCGTGGCGATCCTCGGATTTGCCGGCATCAATGTCCACCGCGTGTGTGCAGCCCGGGCGGCAGTCCGGCCGCGGACTCGCTCGCGCATCATGATCCTTGGCTCGGGTCCGGCCGCCGAGCTCGTCTGCGAAACACTGACGAACGCCGATCCCCATGCCGACGTCATCGGCTTCGTGCCGAGCCCCAACGAGACGGCGAGCACCGTCCCGGCATCAAAGATCCTGCCGGTCCATGGCTCCCTGGCCGCTACGGCCTTGGCGGCCGATGTCAACGAGATTGTCGTCGCCTTGACGGAACGTCGGGGCGGGAGCATGCCGATGCGCGATCTTCTCGATTGCAAGATCCGCGGCATTCGAGTCTTCGACATCGCTACCCATTTCGAAAAGACGCTTGGCCAGATCCGCGTCGACTTCGTCAACGCGGGTTGGCTCATCTTCGGAGACGGATTCAATCAAGGCCTTGCCCGTACGGCCATCAAGCGAGCCTTCGACGTCGTGTCGGCCGGCCTGCTGCTTCTGGTATCTGCGCCGCTGATGCTCTTGACTGCCATCGCAATCCGCCTCGAGAGCCCGGGCCCGATCCTGTTCCGACAGCAGCGGGTCGGGCTCAACGGCGCCACCTTCGATGTCGTGAAGTTCCGCAGCATGCGGGTGGACGCCGAGGGCGACGGCAAGCCGCGTTGGGCGACCAAGAAAGACGACAGAGTCACCCGAATTGGCAAGATCATTCGCCTTCTGCGCATTGATGAACTCCCACAATTGTTCAACGTGTTCAAAGGGGAAATGAGCATCGTCGGCCCGCGTCCGGAACGTCCTTATTTCGTGGAGGAACTGACGCGGCGCATCCCTTACTATGCCGTGCGCCACAGCGTGAAGCCGGGAGTCACGGGCTGGGCTCAGGTGCGCTATCACTACGGCTCCAGCGTGGAAGACGCGCAGCAGAAACTGCATTACGACCTGTACTACGTCAAGAACCACAGCCTGTTCCTGGACCTCCTCATCCTGTTCGAAACCGTGGTCGTGGTTCTCACCGGACGCGGCGCACACTGAGAGTAAGGACGTTGCCGGCGACGGCCGCGTCCTGAAGGCCGCATTCAGTATCAGTCGCTCGTCGTGGATCTCGCAGTTTACGGTTTCTGTCTTGCTGCCGTGGGGTACGGCAGCCTCGCGCTGAAGCTGACGCTTCTGCGCGACGCGCGTGTGCACGTGCGCCGCCCATACCTGGCTGCACTCGTTGCCTCGGCCTTGTGGGCGGTGGTCTCCGCAGTCGTTTCCGCGGTACCCGTCGTGCCGGAGCTTCATCTCGTGCCGGCGCTGCTCGACATCGCGCGGTACGGCCTGTGGTTCTCCTTCCTCCTCACGCTGATCCGTGCGTCTGGAGCCGACCGGCGCACAAAAGTGCTGGTGCACACCGCTGGCATACTCACCGTCCTCAACCTCGCACTGGTGTCGTTGGCGCCGCTGCTTTCGGCCGCTGTGTACCCAGCGCGGCTGGCACTTTTCGCCTGGCTGTCACTGCCGATCTTCGGGCTTGTCGTGCTCGAGCAGGTGTTCCGCAATGTGTCTGAGGACTTCCGCTGGCACGCGAAGCCGTTGTGTCTGGGGCTGGGGACTCTGCTGGTGTTCGACATATACCTGTATTCCGGCGCGGCCCTGTTCAGCGACTTTGATGTCGATGCCCTGGTGATGCGAGGCTTCGCGCATGCACTGGCCGTTCCGTTGCTGTTCGTCGCACTCGGCCGCCAGTTCGAATGGACTCAACGTTTCCAGGTGTCCCGCGCCGCCGCGTTCCACACCGCCACGCTGATGCTGGTCGGCGCCTACCTGTTGTTCGTATCGGCGGTCGGCTACTACGTGCGCGAATTCGGGGGCAGTTGGGGCAGCGCGCTGCAGTTCGGGCTGCTGTGCGCGGCGCTGGTCGGCCTTGCCATTCTGCTGCTGTCGCGCGCACTGCGGGCAAAGGTGCGAGTGTTCGTCGGGAAGAACTTTTTTCGCTACCACTACGACTATCGCACCGAGTGGCTGCGCTTCACTGAAATGCTCACGTCGCCCCGCTCTCCGCGCGAGATGGGCGAGCGCATCGTCCGTGGCTTGGCAAATATGCTGAACAGCCCGTCCGGTGCCCTTTGGGCACTTGATCAGGCCAAAACTGCAATCGTCCAGGCGGCGTTTTGGGAAATGCCACGATCTCTCGAGAGGGTGACGCTCGACTCGCCGATGGTCAAGTTCCTTCTCGAGCGCGAATGGGTCATCAATCTCGAAGAGTACCGGTCGCATCCCGAACGCTACGAGGGGCTCGAACTTCCGTCCTGGCTGGTCGACAATTTGCGAGCCTGGGTCATCGTGCCGCTCATCGTCGCCAACGAACTTACCGGTTTCGTGGTCCTCGGCAAGCCCCCGGCTTCGCTCCATCTCAATTGGGAGGAGCGCGATCTGCTCAAGACGGCTGGTCGCCAAGCCGCGGGCTT
>DASTGE010000178.1:0-9972 GCA_035719405.1 Burkholderiaceae bacterium | reverse complement strand
GAATCGCGCGGCATGCAGGGCATGCTGCGCGACGCGCGCCCCAGCCGCCTGGAAGACCTCATCGCGCTGAACGCGCTGTACCGCCCGGGCCCGATGGACCTGATCCCTTCCTTCGTCGCGCGCAAGCACGGCAAGGAGGAGGTGGTCTACCCGCACCCGCTGCTCGAAGGCGTGCTGGCCGAGACCTACGGCATCATGGTCTACCAGGAGCAGGTGATGCAGGCTGCGCAGGTGCTGGGCGGCTACTCGCTCGGCGGCGCGGACCTGCTACGCCGGGCCATGGGCAAGAAGAAGCCCGAGGAGATGGCCACGCACCGCGAGATCTTTCGCGAGGGTGCCGCGAAGAACGGCATCTCGAAAGAGAGGGCCGACGAGGTGTTCGACCTGATGGAGAAGTTCGCGGGCTACGGCTTCAACAAGTCGCATGCCGCCGCGTACTCGCTGCTGGCCTATCACACCGGCTGGCTCAAGGTGCATTACACGGCCGAGTTCTTCGCGGCCAACATGACCATCGAAATGGACGACACCGACAAGCTGAAGGTGTTGCTGAACGACGCGAAGAACTTCGGCATCACCTTCGAGCCGCCGGATGTCAACCGCGGGCGTTATCGTTTCGAGCCGGTGACGGACAAGCTCATCCGCTATGGCTTGGGTGCCATCAAGGGCACGGGGCAGGGCGCGATCGAGGCCATTGTCGCGGCGCGCGAGGGCAGCGATGCCACGGGCGGCGGGCCTTTCCGCAGTCTGTTCGACTTCTGTGCCCGCGTCGACCGCGGCCGTCTGAACAAACGTGTCGTGGAAGCGCTGATCAAGGCAGGGGCGTTCGATCTGCTGCATCCCGACCGCGAACGAACGCTGGCCAGCGTGTCGCTTGCCTTCGAATGGGCTGATTCACAGCAGGCGCATTCGAACCAGGGCGGCCTGTTCGACTTCGGCGACTCGCACGCCGCTTCCACGCAGGAACCGCCGCTGGTGGAGGTCGAGCCGTGGAGCATCAAGGACCGGCTCGGGCAGGAGAAGACGGCCATCGGCTTTTATCTCTCGGGGCATCTCTTCGACGAGTGCGAGACCGAGGTGCGGCAGTTCGCGCGCCGTCGCATCGCGGATCTCGTCGACTCGAGGGAACCGCAGATGCTGGCCGGCATCGTGAGCGACCTGCGCATCGTCAACGGCCAGCGCGGGCGCGTGGCCATTTTCAAGCTCGACGACAAGTCCGAGGTGATCGAGGCGGTGGCCGACGAGAAGCTGCTCGATGCGCACCGCGACCTGCTGAAGGACGACGAGCTGCTGGTCGTGCAGGGCAAGGTGCAGCCGGATCGCTTCTCCGGAGGCTTGCGGTTGAACGTCCAGCAGGTGTGGGACCTGGCGGCGGCCCGGTGCCGCTTCGCGCGCTACCTCCGCGTGGCCGTGAACGGGCAGGTGCCTCCGGTCCGGCAGCTGTTGAGCGAGTTTCCTCCGAAGCGCGAAGCGACCGAGCACGGCGAGCTGACGCAAGGGCTGGCCGTGAGGCTGGCGTTGCAACGCGAGCGCGCCGTGGGCGAGCTGGACCTGGGCGACGAGGGCCGGTTCTATCCCAGCGATGCGGCGCTGCAGCGCTGGCGCCAGGCGTCGCATGGCGGGGCGCAGCTGGTGTACGAGACGGCATGAGGCGCAGGGCCATCGCCACGCGGAAGCGGCTTTCGTGAAGAAGTGTCAGCCCTTGTCGCCCCGGCGTGCCGACATGCGTTGAACAGGCATCGTCCTTGCCTCAGTATCCGCATCCATGAAGCTACTGCATCGTGTTCTCCTCTCCGTCTTGTGCAGTGCCGCCGCCGCTCCGGCACTTGCCACCGACGTGGGTGTCTCGGTGTCGGTCAACAAGCCCGGCTTGTACGGCCGCATCGACATCAACCAGCCGCCGCCTCCGGTCGCGCTGATTGCGCCTCAGCCGGTGGTGATCGCGCCGAGCCCCGTCGCTGTCTACCAGCAGCCGATCTACCTGTACGTGCCACCCGGGCATGCCAAGCACTGGGGCAAGCACTGCCACCAGTACAACGCCTGCGGCCAGCCCGTCTACTTCGTGCGGGACAACTGGTATCGCGAGCACTACGTCCACCCGCAGCCTGTGGTCGTGCAGCCCGTGCAGCCCGTGCAGCAGGTGGTGGCGCCGCCTCCGACAGTGATCGTCAGGGAGCGAGATGGCGACCGCGGACATGGCCATGGACACGGCAGGGGTCACGGCCGCCACGGCGACTGAAGATCCAGCGGTCAGCCGAGCCGGCTGCATGACGACCGCCCTGCCGCTGACCGGCCTGATCCTCACGGGCGGCGGCGCCCGGGCGGCGTACCAGGTCGGTGTGTTGAAGGCGGTGGCGCGCATCCGGCGCGACTTCAAGGCACCCTACGCCAATCCCTTTCCGGTGATCGCCGGCACGTCGGCAGGCGCGGTGAACGCGGCCGCCCTTGCCACGCATGCCGACCATTTCGACATCGCCGTCGCCGGCCTGGTGGACGTATGGTCGAACTTCACCGCCGAGCAGGTGTACCGCGCGGATTCGCTCGGCGTCATCCGCACCGGCGCGAGCTGGCTCACGATGCTGTCGATCGGCTGGATCATCGCCCGCTGGCGCCGCATCAAGCCGCGCTCGCTGCTCGACAACACCCCGTTGCAGGAGCTGCTTGCGCGCCTGGTGGAACTCGATCGCCTGCACGAAGTGATGCGCGCCGGCCACCTGCAGGCGCTGGCGGTCACCGCCTCCAGCTACAGCTCGGGCTTTCACGTCACCTTCTACGATTCGGTCGGTGACTTCCTGCCCTGGGAGCGCTCGCAGCGGATCGCCGTACGCGACCGCATCACCATCGCGCACCTGCTCGCCTCGTCGGCGATTCCGTTCGTCTTTCCCTCGGTGGCGCTGGACATCGAGGGCCAGACCGAATACTTCGGCGACGGCTCCATGCGGCAGGCGGCACCGATCTCCCCGGCCGTTCACCTGGGCGCCGAGCGCATCATGGTGATCGGCGCCGGCCGCATGCACGAACCGCCGGGTGAGCGCCGGTCGGCCACGGAGTATCCGTCGCTGGCGCAGATTGCCGGCCATGCGCTGTCGAACATCTTCCTCGATGCGCTGGCGGTCGACGTCGAGCGCCTGCAGCGCATCAACCAGACTCTGTCGCTGATGCCGCCGGACGCACGCGGACGCACCTCGCTGAGGCCGATCGACGTGCTCGTGATTGCGCCCAGCCAGCGGCTCGACGACATCGCCGCGCGCCACATCGCAGACCTGCCGCCTGCGATGCGCGCATTGCTCCGCGGGCTGGGCGTGAGCGCCCATGGCACGCAGCAGCGCGGCTCCGCGTTGGCGAGCTACCTGCTGTTCGAGGCGCCGTTCACGCGCGAGCTGATCGAGCTGGGCTATGCCGACACGCTGGCACGCCGTGACGAAGTGACCCGGTTCTTTGGTTGGGACCGGCGCAAGGGCGTACGGGCGGCGCAAGACGCGCAGGCGCAGGCGAATCCCGCGTCGATTTCTCAGGGCGATGCCGCGCTGGCGGCCCGTGCGGGATAAGGTTCTCCCCCGACCCTCAGCCCCTGGTCCGACAGCGCCTTGGCGCGCGCACCTCGCAGGCCAGGCACACGCCGCGACAGATCTTCCCAATCCTGGATGGGCGCCTTCCCACGTTCGATCAGCAGCCGCTCGGACATCGCCACGCCAATGCCCTTGAGCTGCTCCAACTCGGCCTGCGACGCGGTGTTGATCTCCAGTGCATGCGCGGCGTGCAAGCTGGCACCTGCAAGGTAGAGGCCGAGGGCGAGCCTGAGGGCGTGCGCGATTGTGGTCATCGGCGTGCGTCCATTGCGACGAGGCCCTGACCGCGATGACCGGCAGCGTGCGCGAGCAGAGCGCGTGCATGGCCAAGCACTCCGCTTGCGTCAGGCCATGTTTGATCGCGAACCACATGGACCGTGGGCCCCCAGGCGCCGAAGGTGCCGCGATCGGCAGGGCCCAGCACGCTCAGCAACGGCACTCCGATCGCCGCCGCCATGTGGCCCGGGCCGGTGTTGTTGGCGACGACGAGCGACGCGCGCCGCAGGATCCCCAGGTAGGCGCCCAGGTCGATGCCGGCGATCATGATCGTTCCCCGGTGTTGCGACTTCGCCAGCGCCTCCTCTCCTGGCCCGGGGCACACCACCACGTCGCGACCCTCGTCGAGCAGGGCCTGTGTGAAGGCCGGAAAATGGGGCCATCTCCTGTCCAGCCTGCCCGAGTCGCCTCCCGCGAACGGCACGATCACCACATAACCCTTCCTGACGCCATGTTGCTCAAGCTCCGCGTCGGCCGCGCGCTGTTGGGCGACACTCATCCTGAGGCCGATGCGTTGCGGCGGAGGCAGTTCGATACCGAGAAAGCTGCAAGCCAGCCGCCAGCACCGCACGAGTTCGTGCTCCTGATCGGCGGGCATCGCGATGCCGCCAGCCAGCAGCAGACTGCTGCACTTGCTCCGACAGCCGAAGGCCTTCAAGCCTGCCAGCCGCAGTTCAAGGGCGCACGACAGCGTGCAGGGTAAGGTTAACGCCTGCAGGCGCTGATCAAAGTCGGGGTCGCGGGTCCGGGCCTTGGCGGCCAGCGCCTTGAGTTGGCGTACCCGCTGCACCAGACCGGGCCGATCTTTCTCCACGCGCCAGCCTTCACCGTGCAACAGCGACTTGACCCAGACCTTGCCGATCAGCCACGGGTCGTAGCCGTGCAACTGCAGAAGTCTCAGCGAAGGCACGCCTAATACCAGGTCGCTCACACCGGCTGCGAGGCGAACGATCAGCGGGCAAGGGGGAACTGCATGCACTGCTGGCAAAGGAGATCGTCGGACCGCCGGATTATGGCAATACGAACGCGGCCTCGGCACGCCCCCAAGACTCATTCAAGTGTTGCCTTATCCTCGCGCTTTTCATCTCGATGATGCCCTCATGATTCCAGGCGCCGCTGAAGTCCTCGCGCTGCACGATCACTGCCTGGCCCGCACCGACTGGCCGCAATCGACCGCCGCCGTCGACGAGCAGGGCAAGGCGGTGTGGCGCTGGATCGTCGCCAACCATCGCTTCAACAGCCTTCTGTGGGCCGAGGAAGATCTTGCCCGCCGCACCCGCGTGAGCGACGCCGAGATTGCCGCCAACAAGCGTGCGATCGATCGCTACAACCAGGCGCGCAACGACGCGACGGAGCGCATCGATGAGCTTGTGTTGATCTCACTGGGGCTGGTCGATGCCGCATCGGCACGCACCGACTCGCCCGTGTCCACGGTACCTGAGGGCGCGCGGCTGAACAGCGAGACCGCGGGCAGCATGATCGACCGCCTTTCGATCCTCGCATTGAAAGTGCATGCAATGCGCGCGCACACCGGCCGTACCGATGCCGACGAAGCCCACATCGCAGAGAGCCGCGCCAGGCTCGCACGGCTGGAGCAACAGCGGCACGACCTTGCCGGGTGTCTCGATCAATTGCTCGAGGATGCGCGGCACGGGCGCGCCTACTTCAAGGTCTATCGCCAGTTCAAGATGTACAACGACCCTCGCTTCAACCCGGTGCTGCTGGCCGAGCAGCGCGGCGCGAAGGGGTGAGGCGGTGGTCCAGTACACGGTCGTCATTCCCGTGCTCAATCAGCTGCATTACACGCAACAGTGCGTGGCCAGCCTGATCGCGCATGGCGTCCCAGTGGAGTCACTGCTGATCATCGACAACGGCAGCACCGACGAAACGCCCGCATGGCTTTCCTCCCGGCCGGACCTGCGTTGCGTGCGCAACCGCGTCAATCTGGGCTGTGGCGGCGCATGGACACAGGGCGCGCTGCTCTCGGACAGCGAATGGGTGGTCCTGCTCAACAACGACATCGTCTGCGGCCATGACGCGATCGGCGCGCAGATCGCGGCGGCCGAGCGGCTGGCGCTGCAGGTGGTGAGCCCCGCGCTGGTGGAGATGGACCTCGACTACGACCTCGAGGCATTCGCCCGCGAGTTCGTGGCAGAGATGTGCGACGTTGTTCGCGAGGGCACGTTCCACGGCGTGTGCTTCTCGGTGCGCCGATCCGTGTTCGAGCAGATCGGCTTTCCTGACACGGACCGGCTGTTGTTCGGGCGTGAGGATGCCGAGTTCCGCGCGCGCTGCCTGCGTGCCGGGCTCAAGGTGGCCACCGTCGGCGCGGCGGTCATGCATCACTTCGGCTCCATCACGCAGAACGCGATGAAGCGGGAGCAGGGTGTCAGGCGCTTTGGCGACCATCGCTACCTCTATGCCAAGCTCGGCCTCGGCTGGTGGGGCCGGCAGCGCCTCAAGTTCGAGCGCAAGGCGCGAGATGCGCAGTGGGCGAGCGAGGAGCGCGCAGATCACGGGCTCACGCTGCACATGGTGCATCGGGGTGGGGAAATCGAGTACCGCTAACGGGCGCCTTCCCTCGCCCGCCGCGATCAAGCGTCCGTAGATTGCCGTCACTGCTGACAAGTCGTAGCGCCACTAACAACGACGATGTCGACGCACGGGATGGGATCGTCGGTCACCTCCAAGCGCTGCACATCAGCGTAGCGAGATCTCTTCGCGAGAGCACTTCGGAGCATTCACGCCAATCCTTTTCGGGCGGCATCATCGTGCCCGTGTAGCGCAGATCGAAGCCCGTCGCGGTCTTCTGTGCGTTGATGTATTCGTCCAGCCGTTCGCCGAGCGTTTCAATATCCTCGATCCACTCGTCCTTGATGGTGTCCGGTAGTGAGCCGAAGAGATCGAAGCGATTTTTCATGCGCTCGGACAGTCGCTCGTAGATCTTTTCGTCTACCGTCTGCTCGAACACGAGGTTCAGCATGTCCACGGTTTTGCGCCGTTGCCCGAAGCGTTTGATGCGGCCAATTCGCTGTTCGAGCCGCGTGGGATTCCAGGGCAGATCGACGTTGATCAGCGTGCCGAGGGTTTGCAGGTTCAAGCCCTCGCACGCGGCGTCGGTCGCCACCATGATTCGGATCTGATGCTCGGCCACCATCCGCTTGAGCGTTTCGCGCTCGACGGCCACGCTGTCACCCCGCTGGTACAGGCGACTGCGGCCGGCGCCCGCGTACAGGCCGACTGCCTCGTCAGGATAACGAGCCGCCAGCGATTCCGACATCCACTTCGCAGTGTCGTAGTACTGGCTGAAGATGATGACGCCCAAGTCCAGCCACTTCTCCTCGCCGAGGAAGTGAACTACGGCTTGCATCTTCGGGTCGGCCTTCAGCCGTTCGAGCCGGGCGACCATCCGTTGCAGCACCTCGCGTTCCTCGCCCGTCTCGACCTTGAGGTCGCCCTCATGTTCATCGTCTTCCTCATGCACGGTGTCGCCTTGCAGCAAGCGCCGCGCAGTTGCCAAGCCCGCGTGGATGCTGGAGCAAATGCGCTGCTCCATCAGGTTCTTCATGAAGCCGCTGCCCTTGCCGCGCTTGGCCAGCGCCTTGCTGAAGGCGCGTGCTTCGCCATAAGCCTGCCGAAAATCCTCGGAAGTGCGCAGGGCCTTGCCTTCGAACAGTACGTCGAAGGCGCACTGCTCGGCGGATAAATCGCGCTCGGGATGGAC
Organism: Burkholderiaceae bacterium; assembly: GCA_035719405.1. Lineage (GTDB taxonomy): Bacteria > Pseudomonadota > Gammaproteobacteria > Burkholderiales > Burkholderiaceae_C > CAMLIZ01. Next base: position 2,406 of record DASTGE010000178.1, on the reverse strand, counting down.
ATCTACGCCAACAGGGCTCAGTAGTCCGGCATGTTCGAGCTGCTGGCGTTTGCGCAACACGACATGGCGGACCAATGGGTTCTCCCGCTGGAAGAATGCAGCTCCGGCGATTCGGCGCTCCAGTTCCTCTTCCAGAATTTCCCGCGTTTCCTCTGTCAGGTCAGCGAGGGAACGGTTGGTTTGCCACGCACCGTTTTGCAAGCCCAGGTCTTGCCGGATCGCCGAGAACAAGCGTCGGGCGCGGGGCTCGGTGGTCGATTCCGTGCGGGGCAGCGGCGACCGCAGAAGCTCCCATGCATGATTGAGTGTCAACACATCCTCGCGGCCTGCGAGGATGTCGAGCACATCGTCGGGTCTGTGCCACGGCGCCAGGTCGTGGCCCAGCACAAACCGCCCCGGGCCTTGATGAAGAATGCCCAGCAAGTCCCACAAGTCAGCGGGATTGGTCTGGATCGGGGTGGCCGTGCCTAGCAGAACGTGATCGGCCCGCGCCGCGATTTCCCGCATGAAGGCCAGTAGTTCGTTCGGCGTTCCGGCCTCCTTGCCGTAGCCCTGGCGCATCCTGGCCTTGTGCGCTTCGTCGAGAATGACGATGCCGAAGCGCATGCCCAGCAGATGCTGCTTCTCCAGCGAGTCGCGCATCATCAAGCCGGTGGAGACGATGCCAATTCGCAGCGGGCAATGGGCGATCTGCTCGCGCCCCGCAGGCGACACAACGCGCTCGTCCGCGTCCAGCCAGACCTTGCGGACGGTGTGCCAACGCGCAGTCGGGATGCCCAGCTTGTCCAGCGTCTCTGTCTGCCATTGCTCGGTCAGCGTGGCGGGCGCGAAGATCACCACCGGGCGGCGCGGGCCGTTGTCCTTGTCGGCCTGCAGGCACAGCGTGAGCGCCGCGGTGGCGAGCGACAGCGTCTTGCCAAGGCCCACCTCGTCGGCCAGCAGCAGGCGCACCGTCCCATATAAGCGTTGGTGCCGTAAGCACTCGGTCAGGAAGCCCTGCTGCCACGGCTGGAGCTGCTGCCCCTCCCGGTACAGGGGCGACTCAATCAGCACCGCAGGGGCAAGGGTTTCTTCGTCCTCAATCTCGGTGAACTCGATCTCGCGCCGGTAGCCGCGCCGATGCACCTCACGGATGACTGCCTGCGGCAGCGGTTTGGCGGCATTCCAGAGGAAGTCGAACTCCTCCTCGATCCAGGCCACGCCTTCCGGCGACTCGTCTTCCCAGAGGATTTCGTAATGGCGTTGCCAGCCGCTGCGCGTCTCGTTCATCGAGCCGATGAAGCCCAGCCTCCGACCATCGGTCAGTGTGATGACGCCTGCCTTGCCGTGCACGAAACCACAAATGTCATCAGGCGCAACTCGCACCGCGGGCCCATGCTTATGGAGGAAGGCGTCCAGGCGCCGATAACGTTCGCGGTTCAGTAGCGCTTCGGCCTCCAGGCCGCGCTCGTTCCAGCGGCCCAGCATCTTGCTCTCGCGTAATTGGGCCACCTTCAGGTCGTCCGGGTGGATGTCCACGTTGCAGACGATTTTGACCTCCGGAACGCGCTCGAGGGCTTCGCCTGCCACCTCGAATAGCGAACTTGTGAAATAGCCCGCGATGCGTTTGTAGCTCCTTGCCCCAACCAGATGCTGCATCAGAAAGCTGGCATCCAGCCGCTGACTTCGCGAAGAAAAGCGTCTGATGCTCATGCCGGAAGCGCTCAATCGCCAAAGCGCAAGTTCTTCAAGCGAGCGGCGAGGACTTCTGCGGCACGGCGCACGTCCGTCTCGGGCGACTTGCGCTCGATGAAGGCCAGCACATTCACCAGCGTGGGCCGGGCTTCCAGAAAATCCGCCATCTCCCCGCGCAACTGATCGACGATGACCTGCGGTTCGGTGTCCTTCATCAATTGTTGCAAGGCGATGATGATTCGTCCAAGCCGCGCCGCCCCGATCTCGGTTGCGTCGCTCAGGTCACGCGACGCGAACTCGCTCACGCGCTTCAAGCGCGCATGGTTCGGCCGCATGTCGCCCATCACGCGGGTGTAATCCTCGACGTGAAAGGCCTTTGCGAAGTTCTGGTAATTGTCAAGCTTGGCGGAGCCGGTGGTTTCGATGTCGAGCATCCGCAGTACGAAGCGTTCGATGCCCGTGAGCTTCGCCCAGGTATCCCGTGGCAGCCCTTCGGGCACCAGCAGGCTGGACGCAGTTTCGGCAGCCTGCTGCACGATTTCGTCCACCACTGTGACTTCGCCCCGCGCGCGCGGGCGCAGCGCGAAACTGGTGACATCCTCGCCGCCAATGTGGGTGTAGGCGGTCAAGACCTTGAGCGCCGCCGCGTAACCGGCCATTTGCAAATCCGAGTCATTGAACACCGGTTCGCCGTGATGCATCTTCACCGTGTCGTTCAGGTGCATCATGGTT
>DASTGE010000177.1:0-6091 GCA_035719405.1 Burkholderiaceae bacterium | reverse complement strand
GAGAAGGGGCTACCCCCAAAAGGGGGAGTGCTCTGATCCCCCTTCAGGGTGATTGAGGATGCGCACACGCGCTGTCACCATCGCGCCCCATCAAGAGGAAGGTTCGAGAGGAGACAAAGAGATGATTGCTGCTGCTGCCGTGCCCTGGCCTGTGTGGCTGCGTCCCCGTTTGCGCAAGCCTGCACCGTCGCCGAGACGAAGCATCGCGACCGTCCCGACCAGAGAGACGGAAGGTGCATGCGGCTGGTACGAATCGAGCCGTGAGCTTTGGAGCGGAATCGAGGTGCGGGAATGCGAAATCGAGGCGGATCACGACTCGCAACCTGCCATTTCGACTCCGAACGCCGAGTGAGTGATGCGCATGCGGCTTCAACCCTGGCGGTAAGCCGCACCCGATCTGTGCTGCATATAGTCGAGCCGCATCATTTCCCGCGTATACGGCTGTTCCCGGCCCGACAAGGTCAGTGCGAGCTGTGTCACCCAGCTGTGGGTTCGTGAAGGCGGAGCGCCAGCCGGCGTAAGGAACAACCACAGCGCCAAGGCCACGATCAGGGCTTTCGGCGCATGGGTGGGCGGCAGACGCGCTGCTGCAATCGCCCACGCGCTCGCCATACTGCCCAGCAGGAAGCCGATGAATGCCTCCGAGACGGAATGTGCACCGGTGGTCACGCGCGACACCGCGATCAGCAAGGCGACGACGTAGCCGATCGAGATGCCGAGCGTCCGGGCACGCTCACCGGAGACGCTGGCCGCGGCCAGCAGCGGAAGCACGGCGGCGGCGAACATCGCATGCCCCGAGACGCCTGTGAAGTCCAGCGGCGCGTAGCCGACCCCCCAGCCGATGAAGGCAACCTTGGTCACGGTGGTGATGAGGGCAGCCACTCCTACCGAGGCGACCCACGCCACTGCCACGGCTGAAGCGCGCAGTCGGAGCGTGAACCAAAGCAACATGGCCGCGAGCGCGGGCAGGAGGATCTGCGCTTCGCCCAGGCGTGTGACGAGCGACCAGAACGAACGGGCGGTGTCGATGGCCAATTGGAGAGAGCTTCGAGTTGTCGAAGGCACCACTGTAGCGGCGCGGGCGCTCCGCCGGCACTGCCCCCGCCTTGGCTCTTAGAGCATTTCTTCAGGCGCGAACGGGGCGAGCATCTTGAGCGTGAGCCGCAGCAGCGGGCTGGACTGTGGCTCATCGTCGAATTCGCGGACCGGGCCGCCGCCGTTGGTGGCGCTATCGACCCACTGAAGCGCGCCGTTGTCAGCGAGGATGACCCGATACGTGTTGTGCTGCACGACGTCATCGAACAGACGAGCCACGTCGGCGGCCAGAGCCGGGCTGTTGATGAGAAGCCCGATCTCGGTGTTGAGTTCAATCGAGCGTGGGTCGAGGTTCATGGAGCCGACGACCAGGTAGCGACCGTCGACCACGAGAGCCTTCGCGTGGAGGCGCGCCTGCGATTGACCAAAACTGCCGAGCCTGCGCTGACCGCCTTCGATTTGCGGTTTCAGCTCGTAGAGCTCGATGCCCCGCGAAAGCATTCTGGGCCGATAGCGCGAATATCCGATGTGAACCACAGGGGCGTCTGTCGATGCGAGGCCGCATGTCAACAGACGCACCCGCACGCCGCGCTTGCGCAAGTCCTCGAAGATGGCCATCCCAGGCTTTCCCGGGACCAGATAGGGGGAGATGACCAGCACCTCGCGCTGTGCGGAGCGAAGCAGTGCCGCGACGTCATCGAACATCAGCTGATCCGGTCCTGCCGCCTGTCCCTGGCTGACCTTGCTCGGCTGGTCTGCAAGCAAACGGGCGTTGGCCCACTGCAGACGCATGGGAGCGCCGGGAGTGATTTCGCGGGCGACGATTGTGGCATCGGATGACACCTGAGGCGCGACGGGCTGTGGCGCATCCAGCGCGGCGGAGGCAGGCGCTTCAGGCGGGGGGGCATTGGGGACCAGGACCTGCACTGGGTAGGCGAGCGTGCTATTCCAGTAGCCGTCGAAAGAGCGCGACAGTTGTTGCACCGCCGGACCTGCCACGAGAAGGTCCATGTCGACGAAATTGGCCTTGTCGCTGAACAGGAAGTACTCGTCACCGAGGTTGCGCCCGCCAGTAAAGGCCAAGGCGTTGTCGGCCACGAACATCTTGTTGTGCATCCGGTGGTTGATGCGCTGAAGATCCGTCAGCGAAGAGACAACCTTCGTGAAGGTCGAGAACCGGCCGGCCGGCAGTGGGTTGTAGACCCGCACTTCGATTCGCGGATGCTCGGTCAGCCGCCTCAAGGCCTCATCGAGATCACTGGTGTGCAGGTCGTCGATCAGCAGCCTGACACGCACACCACGATCGGCCGCCGACTGCACGTGCTGAAGCAAGGCACGTGTGCTGGGATCGTTGTGGACAAGGTAGTACTGAAGGTCGAGCGTTCGCTGCGCCTGGTCGGCGAGGCTCGTCAGCACTGCATAAGCATCGGCTCCATTGGTCACGACGCGGAACCCGGACAGGACGGGATTCGGCTGCACCGCCGCGACGCGCTTGCCGAGTGCGGTGGCCAGCGGCTCGGCAAGTGCCTGCGAGGGCTGCCGCGGCCCCGGCGGTGGTAGGCTCGCGCAGGCAGTGACCGCGTGGGCGAGCATTAGCATCAAGGAAAGCGACAACTGACGCGCTTTGCCGGACAGTACGCAGGAAAGGGACAGCATGGCCCGCCCGCTTCGTTCTTGCATGCGGGCGCCTCCTCCTTTTGTTGGGCAACAGCCGTTCCCGGGAACAGGCAGGGTCAGGGGCAGCCGTGTTCGCTTTTGCGCGTGCTGGCCTTACGCCAGTCGGCCTGCACGGAAGTCCTCTACGGCCTGCAACAGTTGGTCCTCCGTATTCATCACGAAGGGGCCGTACTGGGCGATTGGCTCATTCAGAGGCTTTCCCGCAATCAAAAGGGCACGCGCGGGCGCGTTTCCGGCCTGCAACTTCACTCCGTCGCTGTCCGCCGCATTGACCAGGATGGCCATACGCTGGGCGGGAACCTGGGTCTCGCCGATCGACAGCGTGCCGCGGTACACATACACGAAGGCGTTGTGCCGGGGCGGAAGCATCTGCTCAAACTCCGCCCCGGGCTGCAGGTGCACGTCGAGGTACAGCGGATCGGTGATCTCGCGCCGTACTGCGCCATCGATTCCGTGGCTCTCACCCGCAATCACGCGCACTTTCACTCCCGCTCGCTCGAGCTCGGGAATTTCGGAACTGCCGATATCGCGGTACCAGGGTGCGCGCATCTTGTCGCGCGCCGGGAGATTGAGCCACAGCTGAAAGCCTTCCATCCGGCCTTCCTGCTGCTCAGGCAACTCGCTGTGGATCACGCCCCGACCGGCCGTCATCCACTGCACACTGCCGTTTTCGAGAAGGCCTTCGTGGCCCGCCGAGTCGCGGTGCCGCATGCGGCCCGCAATCATGTAGGTGATGGTTTCGAACCCACGATGCGGATGGTCGGGGAAGCCGGCGATGTAGTCGTCGGGGTTGTCCGTGCCGAAGGCGTCGAGCATCAGGAACGGATCGAGCCGGCGCTGCAAGGTGTGCGTCAGGATGCGTGTCAGCTTGACGCCAGCGCCGTCGGTGGTCGCCTGGCCGGCAACCAGGCGTTCGACAACGCGCGGACGCTGTACGCTCATGGCAGGGCTCGTGCTCATGCGCTCACCGCTTCTTCGATTCGGGCCCACGCTTCGGTGAGCGCTACCGCTTCGGCGTCCGGCCCCATGTTCAGGCCTTCGGCGAAGATGAATTCGACATTGGTCATGCCGAGGAAGCAGAGCACCATCTTCAGATACGGCACCTGCGAATCCTGCGGCGTGTCACGGTACTTGCCGCCGCGCGTCAATAATGCATAGACCTTCTTGCCTGTCAGCAGACCGTGCGGGCCTTCCGGGGTGTACTCGAAGGTGACCCGGGCGCGGGCAATCGCGTCGGTCCAGTTCTTCAGTTGCGCACTCACGCCGAAGTTGTACATGGGCACGCCGAGAACGACGACGTCGGCCGCTTTCGCCTCGGCGATGAGCAAATCGTCGAGCGCGACACGCGCAGCCTGTTCGGGAGTGTGCGCCTCAGCGGGCGTGAAGAGCGCCTGCAACGCGCCCTCGTCGAGGGCAGGATGGGGCTGCCGCGCCAAATCACGGACGGTCACCTTCGCTTGCGCGTCGGCGGCAACGAGCCGGGCCACAAGCTCGTTGGCCAGTCGCGTCGACTGGGAGCCATGGCCGTTGTCGTACGGGCGGTCGCTGGAGTTGATCTGCAGAATGTTCATCGAGGCGTCTCCATCAGAAAGTCGGTATTGACCGACCGTGAGATCAATGTATTGGCCAGAAAACCGCAAGAGAAGAGCTTGGATTGGATAAGATCGTTCCAACAGAGCAACAAAACATGCCCATCGAGCCGAACGACCTGTTGCTGTTTGCCCGAGTTGTCGAATCGGGGAGCTTCAGTCGCGCTGCAGAGCGCGTCGGACTGCCTAAGTCGACCGTCTCTCGCCGCATCGCAGAGTTGGAGCGCCAGCTTGGCGAGCGGCTCTTGCAGCGTACGACACGCAAGCTCACCGTGACCGAATTCGGTTTCGGCGTGCTCGACCATGCCAGGCAGGTTGCCGAAGAGGTCGAGGGCACGGTGGCGTTGGCCTTGCACCGGCAGGCCAAACCGAGCGGGCGATTGCGCGTCTCGATGCCCCACGACATCGCCAACGCGACGTTGTGGGCGATGCTGGGGCGTTTTGTCCGCGAACATCCGGCCATCGAGCTGGTTGTCGACCTTTCAGCGCGTCACGTCGACCTGATCGGTGAAAGCGTCGATCTTGCCCTGCGCGCCGGTCATCTGGCAGGCGACAGCCAGCTTGCCGCCCGCCGTCTCGCGCTGATCAGCGTGAGCCTGTATGCGTCACCGGAGTATCTGGAGGCCCACGGGTCGCCGCAAACGCCCGAGGCACTCAGGGATGTGCATGGTCTGATGGTGTTGTCCCGCTCGGGTGAGCCGGCGCCCTGGATGCTCGTGCCGGGTGACGGGTCCGCCAAACGCTTCAGCGTGCTGCCCGTGCAGCGAACCCTGGCGAATTCGCCGGAACTGCTCATGAACCTGGCCCGATCGGGCGCGGGCATTGTCGCCGTGTCGGACTATTTCGTCGAACCGCATGTGAGGGCGGGGCAGCTGCGAAGGGTGCTCCCTCAATGGGCTCACGATCCCACTCCGTTGTGGGCCGTGTTTCCCGGCCGTCGGCTGATGCCCTCGAAAACGCGGGTGTTTCTCGATGCACTGAGCGCAGAGCTTTCGAAGGTCTGCACGGATGCGGAGGCACGGTGCGCCGACGCCGAGCGGCGGGCGCGCGAACAGGCGCAGGAAGCCGCCCTCGCCGATTGACGCGCTGCCTCGGCGTCTCCAAGCTCGCGATCATCTCCGCCATGCCCCTGGGTGCTCCGCATCATCGCCGTTTACGCCAGGTCAGGCGATCTGCCGGCTGGCCCTGTCACGACCTTCTGGAGGTCGAGTTGCTGGCGGCGGGTCTGCTCGAACGGGTGCGCGACGATTGCGCGCGCGAGACTCTGCGCGTCACGGACGCCGGCGTCCAGCTGCTACTCGCGCAGACGCTTCAGCGCAATCGCGGTGCCCGAGACGCTCACGAAGCGCTGGTCGATCGGGTGGCCCGTGAGATGCAGCGTGCAGGTCGCCTCGCATGGCGAGGCTTGAGCCTTCGCGCCAAAGTGGATGAAGCCTGGGGTGTCGCCATGCCCGATGTCTTCTCGATACGCAACAGCACTGTCGAGGCATACCTCGAGCCTGTCGTGCACGAGATCAAGGTGCGACGTTCCGACCTGCTGTCCGACCTGAAGCGGGAAGGCAAGCGCGCTGCGTACCTGGCCTTGTTGAGCCAATGCTGGTATGTGCTCAAGGCCGGGATTGGCGAGCCGGGTGAGATTCCCGAGCCTTGTTGTTATGACTCTCGCTTCTTGAGGTCTGCCAGGGCCTGATATCCCAGGGACGTTTCGGGCGTTCGTGAGAACGCCGCCGGTTTCACCGCGGGACGGCGCACAGTGGGGATGGGCCGGTACTCCGTTGGTATCGTGAGTC
>DASTGE010000176.1:0-3440 GCA_035719405.1 Burkholderiaceae bacterium | reverse complement strand
GGGCATAGCCGGAGGCGTCGAACAGGAGGTAAGGCGACGCCTCCGCCGCTGTGCCGTCCGCGTTCACACTGATGTACGAGGGCAGGGGGGCACCCACAGAAACCTGGATGTCGGTGCCATCGCTCCAGACGTTGTCCCGGTTGACGTCGACGTAGATACGCCAGCCCTTGCTCCAATCGTTGTCGGTCAGCGGGCGCACCATCGCATTCGCGCCTCGTTTCATTGCCTCTCCGCGAGCAGCGCTGACGGCCGCCAGCAAGGTGTTGGATGTCGTGGTGAGCTGCGAGTTGCGCTGGAACTGAACGAAGTTCGGAACCGCGATTGTCATCAGCACGACGGCGACCGAGATGGTGACGAGCAACTCGATGAGCGTGAAGCCGCGCGACGGCCGGGAACAAGCGCGACTCATCGCCAGCACAGGGAAGGATCGGTGGTGCCTGCGGTGCCGCTGCATCCGCGGCTGCCGGTGCTGGTCATCTCCAGCGTCCCGACGAGCGGATCATCCTGCACGGGCTTCGCATAGACCCGCACACATTCCGTGATCACCGAGGAGTTGCACGCCTCCGCACCGAGCTTGTAGGCCGAACTCTCCCTGTTGCTGCCCGAAAAGGTCTTGAACGGCGTACCTTCCTGGCCTGCCGGGGCAATGCGGTAATACGTGTTTGCCTGCGTCATGTAGCGTTCCTGTTGCTGAAGCAACTCCGCCAGCGCCGTTCGACCCTCGGCTCTCCGGCCTTTCAACACCGACTCGCGGTAAGAGGGATACGCAATCATTGCCAGGATCGCAACCACCGCCACCACAATCATCAACTCGATCAGCGTAAAGCCTCCCGGAGGTCGTCTCATGGTGCGTTCTTCAGCTCGTGGTAGTTGTTGATCTGTCGCCAGCTGAGGCGGCCCACGGTGGCGGCCGAAGTGAGCTGCGGAGAGGCCGTCCTCAAGCCTGCGGAGCCTTGCAGAATGACTTGTCCCGTCGTCGTCGCCACGCGCCGGCCGACGCTGTTGCTGGTGGTGACACTGTCCGCGCCGACCTGCAGCACCCAAGGCGAGCCAAGCATGCCGACGGTGGATTCGATGTTCGTTCCGCTGCCGGTGGCGATATTCAACGTGTACTGGTATCCGCTGCCGCCACCGCAGACATCGGAGCCCGCGACGGTGGGGGGCACGATGCTGCCGAAGGTGATACTGCTGCCGAACACGGAGAAGGCGCTGATCTGGCGCTCACCTGCCCTTGGGAAGTCAAAGTACCAGCCGGAACGCTGTGTCGCGTCGTCATCGGTGAGCGCCCGTCCCCATGCGAACGATGACACGGTGATTTCGTAGCCGCTCAAGCTGCCTGCCTGAAGGCGTCGGCGCCCGGAGATTGCGGCGTTGCCGGGCGGGTCGATGTCGAGGTTTGCCGTCCCATCGTCGTAGAGGGCATAGACCGACTGCACCTGGGTGATCGTGTTTACCGTGTTGTCGCCGGCCTCCATGTATTTGCCGGTGCCGAAGGTGACGATGGTGCCGTTGTTCGGTCCATACAGGGCCATCGGCTCCATCGTGATGGGCTGCGGAGCGCCCGAGGAATCGGTGGCGATGAACAGAGGCAGTGCCGTGCCCCCGTTCTTGTAAGGCGACAGCTTGTCGACGGTCCAGTCCGCCGTTCCGACCTTCGTGAAGTCGAGCTTCCATACGCGCCCGTGCAGGTCGCCGGCGTAGATCTGCGCGACCTCGCCGTTCAGGCCCCCGGTCGCGCGGAAGCCGACGAGGCCGGTGGGCTTCGTGGCAGCCAGCGCGGAGTCCACGGGCAGCGAAATCTTGTAGTAGTTCGTGCCTTCGACCCATGCAGAGCCGACGGGCTTGGACAAGTCGAGCAGGAACAGGGCCGGCCGACCCGTGGTGCTGAAGTGGCCGTCGTCGACGTAGTTGTTGACCCCGCTTGCGAAGACCGCGAACCACTTGTACTGGCTGCCGCCGGGCGCGCTGGTCCGCAGCTTGAGGATCTGCGGACGACCGATCACGTTGCCGACGTTGGGGTCGTCACGATCGGTGAACTCCCACATGACCTTCGACGCATCGAAGTCGGCCGGGTCGGTGACATCGAGGGCGAATACACCTTGCCCGCCGCCGCCTGTGCCTTGCACCAACACCGTCTTCACGACGCCACCAACCTCCGCCTCTCCCGTTGTGGGGGAAGCATCGACGTAGCTCTGGTGCCCACCGCTGTTGTAGCCGGGGAGCGTCAACGCCGACAGCCGGCTGCCCATCCAGCTGGGGATATAGGCGAACAGTTCATCACCGGTATTCGCGTTGAAGGCATGCAGCATGCCGTCGTTCGCACCGACGAACACCGCGCTCACGCGACCCTTGTGGGCATCGTGAAAGGCACGGAACGTATCGTTGCTGATCGTGCGCGTCGGCTCGCCGGAATAGAGGACGGCGGAACTCACGATGTCTCCCAGCCGGCTGCTTCTCGTGCGGAAGGTGGTGCCCTCCCCGGACCGGTCGCCGCGCAGGAACTGCAGGCGTAGCTGCCCCAATCCGTCAGGGGTGGACGAGGGCGTGGGCCTGTCGAGCGCATCTTTCAATGGCGTCTCGATCGCGTCCCAGGTGAATGCGGTGGCCGCCCCCTGTGAGTCGGCCGTCGTCTTGCCCACGAAAATTTTGCGATTGTTGACGTCCTTCAGGTCGAGGCGGGCCGCAGCGCGCCATTGCGGCTGCGCGTCTGCAAGCGTGACTGCCCTGGTGCTGTCGTCTGCCCTCATCGTGTACGCAAGGAGGTCGCCGCTCCAGCTCTCGGGGTCGAACTGGGCCAGGTAGACGAATGCACCTGCGGAACTCAGGCGCTGCGTGGAGATGGCGCCACCGGCGATGCTGTTGCCTTCGCTGGTGATGCTGTCGAAGATATCGTCGAGCGAGCGCAGCACGGTTCGCGCACTGCTGGACAGGAAATAGGTGCGTGCCTCGCCGGGCTCGGCCGATTTCTGCCAGTTGGAGTTGTCGGTCGCGCCGCGGGCGTCCATGAAGGGATTGCCCGTTCCCGACCGATCCTTGAAGCCCCCGTACTTGGCGGCGAGGAAGAACTGCGTATTGCGGCGGTTGCCCGTGATCGAGTCATTGCCGAACTCGTTGACGTCCAGCACATAGGTGGTCACGCGCATGCCGGGCCGGCGCTTGACCTCGTCGTTCCAGGCCGCGCCGCGGATGTCATGCGTGTTAGCCCAGTAGGCCATTCCGGCCAGGTAGTACGAGGCGTGTACGTTGCCGGTGTCCTGGTCCTCCATCCCCCATCGCGACATGTTGGGCGCATTGGGATTGCTGGTCTCGCGGGACATTCCCTTGCCGTCCGTGTATGTGACCGCATTGTTCGACTCGAAGCCGCCGACGACCTTGGTCCAGTAGACGTAATCGGGCTCATTGGCAGCGACGTTGGCAGCGCGCGCGAACTCGTCGTCCAA
>DASTGE010000175.1:0-5033 GCA_035719405.1 Burkholderiaceae bacterium | reverse complement strand
AAGTGTTGCCAGTACCGTAGGGTTGATGGCGGCAATCTCGTCGGTCCTAAGCGCGGGAACCTGCGCCGTCGACAGCGTGGCGAGTTGTGCACTGGTGAGGGCGGCGAAATCGGCCGAAGGCCATGCGGCGATCTGGGCCGTGGTCATCAGGGCGAAGTTGCTGATTGCCATGCGAGTTCCTATGAGACGAGTCTGGATTGCCGGGCTGTCGGCCGGGCCGGTTTAAAGGCAGTACGACGTTGTCGTCGAGCGATACCTTTCCACAGCCTCCCCCGGCATCACGGAAACATCCACCTCGACGATCAGCGCAACGCAACTGCGCACCGCGCGTTCGTTCCTCGTTGCTGGGGTCATATCGACGCTCACATGACCCACTTGAGCTGCGATCTGACGCGGCGAGAAATAACTTGCAACAACTTCATCGCCCGTCACACACGCGCACGCGCCTGCTCAAGTCGTCGTCGACCCCACCGATAGACGTTTTTCGCAGCCGTGATGCCGAGCCGGATATCGGGGATGTTCGCGGCCCTGTTTCCGCTGACAGCGCGCGATCGGGGTCGAACAATCGACCGTCATGGCCGATACCGAGCGCCACTTACCCGCCACACAACGCAAGCTTCGCAAGGCCCGCGAGGAAGGCCAGGTTCCGCGCTCGCGCGACCTTGGTCACTTCGCGGCCGTGGCAGGCTGCTTTGCGCTGCTGGTGGCCCTGGCGCGACCGCTTGGCGGCTGGTTGCTGAACCTGCTTGCCGAAGGGCTCAAGTTCAATGGGTCGACCCTGCAGCAGCCGATGACCGAGCGCCTGGCGCCGTTGGCATTGAAGCTGCTGATGGTGCTTGGGCCCTTGGGTGTGTCGATGACTCTGGTCGCCGTCTCGGCAGCGATGCTTTCTGGCGGCTGGAACTTCACCTGGAAAGCGGTCACGCCCAACTTCGGCAAGCTCGATCCGATCGGCGGCATCAAGCGTCTGTTCGCGCCTGAGCAGCTCACCGACACCGTCAAGGCGGTGCTGCTCGCGGTGGTCCTCGGCACCATCGGCGTGCTCTATCTGAAGTCGCGGCTTGCGTCGTTCGCTGACGCGCTGTCGCTGTCGCTTCCGGCGGCATTCGCTCATGTGCTGGGCGCACTCCAGGCCGGATTGGCGCTGCTCGTCTTGGCACTGGCGCTTTTCGCGATCATCGACGTGCCGCTGCAGCGCTGGCAACACGCCAACCGGCTCAAGATGAGTCACCAGGAAGTCAAGCAGGAGCACAAAGAGCAGGAGGGCAACGCCGAGGTCAAGGCCAAGATGCGCGCTCGCATGCGCGAGATGGCCAAGCGCCGGATGATGGCCGCGGTGCCCAAGGCGGACCTGGTGGTCATGAACCCGACGCACTACGCCGTGGCGTTGAAGTACGACGACGGCACCATGGCCGCTCCGCGCGTGGTCGCCAAGGGCGCGGACCTTCTCGCGCTGAAGATCCGCGATGTCGCCCGCGACGCCAAGGTGCCGGTGCTGCAGGCGCCCGCCTTGGCGCGCGCCCTCTATGCGCACGCGGAACTCGACCGCGAGATCCCTGCGACGCTGTTCAGCGCGGTCGCCCAGGTGCTTGCCTATGTCTACCAGCTTCGCGCCGCGATGAACGGCCGCGGTCCGCTGCCTGGCGACCTGCCCGTCGTGAGCGTGCCCGACGAGTTGGACCCGGACCACCATGCACTGCATCGGCATCAATGAACACCGACAATCCTCCGATGGTCGCCCCTGAAGACGCGACGCCGCCGCCCGCATACCATGGCGTGGGCCGCACCAATGCGCGGTCCGCAGCTTCGGAAAAAAATAGGGGACAAGCACGGTGAGCATTGGGCTGACGATGCGGTACACCACGCGGCATTTGCTGCGGGAGTTGCCGCTTGCCTCGGCGCGGTGCGAGAGACTGCAGCGCGACGAGCGCATGGATCCCGACGAGCGCCGGCCGGCGTCTGAACGCATGCTGCGCCGTACGCTGCAAAGGGCTGTCGACGTCCTGCCCGCGTACGAGGTGTTCAGGGGGCGTATCCCGCGCGATGGCCTGCAGGAGTTTCTGCAGGAGCTACCCATCATCAGCAAGACCCAGCTGATCGGCGAGCGCGAGCGCTACTACCCCAACGGCGGGCGGCCGCGGCCCTGGTGGTCAATCGGCCGCACCAGCGGCAGCACCGCGACGCCGCTCGAGGTCTTTCGCAGCTTCGACTCCACTTTATGGGAGCAGGCAGTCTTCCTGCAGCACTGGAACTGGGCCGGCTGGCGCGCGGGCGAACGCCAGGCGGTGCTTCGAGGCGATCTCGTCGTGCCCCTGGAGCGCAACGAGCCGCCGTTCTGGTTCGACGATCGCGCGGGCCGGCAGCTCATTGTCTCGACCCGCCATCTCAACGCCCGCAACGTCCGCGCCATCGCCGCCGCGCTGGCCGACTACCAGCCGACCCTGATGCGCGCCTATCCGTCGGCTGCGCACAGCCTCGCGGTGCTGATGCGGGAGCAGTCGCTCGAAATGCCGATCCGTGCCGTCGTGACCAGCTCCGAGGGGCTGCTGCCGATGCAGCGCGAGACGATCGAATCGGTGTTCAGCGCGCGCGTGTTCGATCACTACGGGATGGCCGAGCGCGTGGCCTTCGGCATGCAGTGCGAGGCGGGCAGGGTGCACGTTCACCCTAGCTACTCGCATGTCGAAATCGTCGACGAGCATGGGCGCGCCACCAAAGGCCCGGGGCATGTGGTGGGTACCACCTACCACAACCTCGCAATGCCGCTGCTGCGCTATCGGGTCGACGACCTGGCGCAATGGGGCGAGGGCCCGTGTCCGTGCGGCCGCACCTACCCGTGGCTTCAATCGCTGCAAGGCCGGGCGAGCGACCTGCTGTACGACGCCGAGGGCCAGCCGGTGACTGCGGGTGTCGTGACCTTCGCCTTCAAAGGCGTCCCGCATGTGGCCAGGGCGCAGGTGGTCCAGCGCGAGCCGGCGCGATGGCACGTCCGGGTGGTGCCGCTGCCGGGATACAGCGCCACGACCGAGGCTCAGCTTCTGAGCAACTTCCGGCGCCTGGTCTCCCAGCGCGTGGAGGTGTGCCTGACGCTCGAGGACGACATCCCGGTTCAGCCGAGCGGCAAGTACAAGTGGATCTCCCAGGAGTATTACCCGCTGTACTCGCGCGCGGCTTCGAGCGTGAGCGAATCGGAGGCTGAAACACCCGCTTATCGCGCTTAAGACCATTGGCCCGTCCCGGAACAATGTCCAGGGATGAACGAGATCCTTGCCCGCGTGCGGGGGCTTTTTGGCAGGAACGGCGAGACCATCAAGACCTTGATGGCGCCCATCTTTATCGTCATGGTGCTGGCGATGATGGTCCTGCCGCTGCCGGCTTTTGCGCTGGACGTGTTCTTCACGTTCAACATCGCGATGGCGCTCACCGTGATGCTGGTGGCCGCGCACATGATCAAGCCGCTGGACTTCGCGGCCTTTCCCTCGGTGCTGCTGATCACCACGCTGCTGCGCCTGTCGCTCAACGTCGCGTCCACGCGCGTCGTGCTCATCAACGGGCACAGCGGAGCGGGCGCGGCGGGCAAGGTCATCGAGTCGTTCGGTCACTTCCTGATCGGCGGCAATTTCGCGGTCGGGCTGATCGTGTTCGCGGTCGTGGTCGTCATCAACTTCATCGTGGTGACCAAGGGCGCCGAGCGCATCGCCGAGGTCACCGCGCGCTTCACGCTCGATGCCATGCCGGGCAAGCAGATGTCCATCGACGCGGACCTGAGTGCAGGCCTCATCGATCAGGCCGAGGCCAAGCGCCGGCGCGCGGAAATCGCGGAGGAGGCCGAGTTCTTCGGTTCCATGGACGGTGCGTCCAAGTTCGTGCGTGGCGACGCCATCGCCGGCCTGCTGATCCTGGCGATCAACCTGGTGGGCGGCTTCATCGTGGGCGTCGCCCAGCACGACATGTCTGCGACGGATGCCGCGTCGAGCTACATCCTGCTCGCCGTTGGCGATGCGCTGGTGGCGCAGATCCCGGCTCTGCTGATCTCGGTCGCGGCGGCGATGGTGGTCACGCGCGTCGGCAAGGAGCACGATGTCGGCAGTCAGATCCGCCGGCAGTTGTTCAGCTCCACGCGCGCGCTGGGGGTGGCCGCCGGCATCATCGGCCTTCTCGGACTCATCCCCGGCATGCCGCATCTGGTGTTCCTGCTGCTCGCATCGGCGATTGGCTGGGGCGCCTGGAAGCTCTACCAGCAGGCCGAAAGCGCCCGGCGCGAGGCAGCCAGGCCCGTGTCGGACGGAGCGCAGCCCGAGGCGAACGCGGAAGCGAGCTGGGACGACCTCGTGCCGGTCGACACCCTCGGTCTCGAAGTCGGCTACCGGCTGATCTCCCTGGTCGACAAGGAGCGCTCGGGCGACCTGCTGGGCAGGATCAAGGGCGTGCGCAAGAAGTTCGCCCAGGAGGTCGGCTTCCTGCCGCCGCCGGTGCACATCCGCGACAACCTCGAGCTCAAGCCCAGCATCTACCGCGTGACCCTGCGTGGCGCCGTGGTGGGCGAGGGCGAGGCTTATCCGGGCATGCTGCTGGCGATCAACCCGGGCGGGACGACGCAACAGCTACCGGGCACGAAGACGACCGATCCGGCCTTCGGCCTGCCGGCGACGTGGATCGAGGAACGCTACCGCGAGATGGCGCAGATGGCGGGCTTTACCGTCGTGGACTGCTCGACGGTGGTCGCCACGCACCTGTCCCATCTGATGCAGGTGAATGCCGCGAAACTCCTGGGCCGTGTGGAGACCCAGGCGCTGGTCGAGCATGTGACCCGGTTGGCACCCAAGCTGATCGAAGACGTGATTCCGAAGATGGTGGGCATTGCCACCGTGCAGAAAGTGCTTCAGCTGCTGCTGGAGGAGGGCGTCCACATCCGCGACATGCGGTCGATCGTCGAGTGCCTGGCCGAGCATGCCGCCACCGTCACCGACCCGCAGGAGCTGGCGCGCCGCATCCGCATCCACCTCGCGCCGTCGATCGTGCAGCAGATCTAT
>DASTGE010000174.1:0-3398 GCA_035719405.1 Burkholderiaceae bacterium | reverse complement strand
GAAGGACTGCAATTCGACCGCGGATACCTGTCGGCGTATTTCATCAACAACGCCGAACGTCAGGCCGCCGTGCTCGATGATCCTGCGATCGTGGTGTGCGACCAGAAGCTGTCGTCGGTGAAGGATCTGGTGCCGCTGCTCGAAGCCGCCGCCAAGGCAGAACGACCGCTGGTGGTGATTGCCGAGGAGGTCGATGCCGATGCCCTGGCGACGCTGGTGGTCAACAGCGTGCGCGGCGTCATCAAGACCTGCGCGGTCAAGGCACCGGGCTTCGGCGATCGCCGCAAGGCAATGCTGCAGGACATCGCCCTGGTCACGGGCGCACAGGTGATTTCATCCGAGCTTGGCCTTTCGTTGGAGAGGGCGCAGTTCGAGCATCTGGGCCGCGCACGACGCGTGGAGATCGACAAGGACAGCACGACGATCATCGGAGGCGGCGGCGATCGCGCGCTCATCGCCGAGCGGATCGCGGCCCTGAAGAAGGAACGCGAAGGCATCACCAGCGACTATGACCGCAAGCAACTCGACGATCGCCTTGCAAAGCTCACGGGCGGTGTCGCGGTGATCAAGGTCGGAGCCGCGACGGAGACCGAGATGAAGGAGCGCAAGCTCCGCGTGGAGGATGCATTGCACGCCACGCGCGCCGCGGTGGAGGAAGGGATTGTGCCGGGTGGCGGCGTCGCGCTGTTGCGGGCCCGCAAGGCTTTGACCACTCTCACGCTGCCTTCGCTCGACCAGGACTCAGGCTTGAAGATCGTGGCACGTGCGTTGGAGGAGCCCCTGCGACGCATCGTGAGCAACGCCGCGGACGAACCGTCGATTGTGCTGCAGAAGGTCGACGAAGCCGCCGAACGCAGCTTCGGCTACAACGCGGCGACGCGCGAGTACGGCGATCTGTTGAGCATGGGCGTGATCGACCCGGCCAAGGTGACCCGGCTGGCGCTGCAGAACGCGGGCTCGATCGCCAGCCTGATTCTCACCACTGACTGCATGATCGCCAACGCGCCGCCTCGCGAGACGCAAAGCGCGCCCGGCATGTCCGAACGGCCGGAGATGTATTGAGGCTCGCCGAATGCCGATCGTCAACGCGGAGGTGGCGTCGGTCTTCGACGAGATCGCCGATTTGCTCGAAGTGCAAGGGGCCAATGTGTTCCGCGTGCGGGCGTATCGCAATGCGGCCCGCATGCTCGGCGAACTGGGGCGCAAAGTCGGGGAGATGGTGGACCGTGGCGAAGACCTGGACGAGCTGCCCGGCATCGGCCCTGACCTCGCCGGCAAGATTACGGAGATCGTCGCAACCGGCACCTGCGCGCAATTGCAGAGTCTGCGCCACGAAATGCCCCCCGCGGTCACCACGCTGCTGAAGATTCCCGGGCTGGGTCCGCGACGCGTCCAGATGCTGCACCAGACGCTCGGCGTGCACACGCTGCAGCAACTTCGCCGCGCGGCCGAACAGCACCGCGTCCGCGAGGTGCGCGGCTTCGGTGAGCGCACCGAGCAAGCCATCCTCGATGCGGTGAAGGCGCGGCTTGAACAGGAGCACCGGGTCATGCTTTCTGTGGCATCGCAGGTTGCCGACTCGCTGCTGTCGCAGCTGCAGGCCATGCCCGACGTGAAGCAGGCCGTGGCAGCGGGCAGCCTTCGCCGATGCCGCGAGACGGTGGGAGATCTCGACCTGCTCGTCACCGCCGGGCGCGCCAGCCCGGTGATGGATCGCTTTGCGGCGCTGCCCGAGGTCAAACGCGTGCTGGCCAAGGGCCCGACGCGAGCGAGCGTGATATTGCGCAACGGTCTGCAAGTGGACTTGCGTGCGGTCGCGCCCCCGAGCTTCGGCGCGGCCTGGGCATACTTCACAGGCTCCAAGGCGCACAACATCGCCCTGCGAACGCTCGCGCAGGATGCCGGGTTGAAGCTCAACGAGTACGGCCTTTGGCGCGGCACGCGACGCGTGGCCGGAGGGACGGAGGCCTCGGTGTACGACACGCTGGGCCTGGACTTCATCGAGCCGGAGCTGCGCGAGGATCGCGGCGAGATCGACGCGGCACGCGAACATCGGCTCCCCGCGCCCGTGCAACTTGCCGACCTCAAGGGCGACCTGCACTCGCATACGAGCGCGAGCGACGGACATGACCGTCTCGAGTCCATGGCGATGGCCGCGAAGGCGCTGGGCTGGGAGTACCTCGCGATCACCGATCACTCACAGCGTCTGACGATGGCGCATGGACTCGATGCTGAGCGGCTCGCGCGACAGATCGACCGCATTGACCAGATCAACGCGCAGGGGGACGCCGTGATGCTTCTCAAGGGCGCGGAGGTCGACATCCTCGAAGACGGCCAGCTCGACCTGCCGGACAGCGTGCTCGAGCGGCTGGATCTGGTGATCGGCGCGATCCACCACCGATTCGACCTGCCTCGCGAGCGACAGACAGCACGCCTGCTGCGCGCGATGGACCACCGCCACTTCAGCATCCTGGCGCATCCCACCGGACGCCTCATCGACAAACGCGCGCCGATGGACATCGACTTGCAACGCGTCATCCGCCATGCCCATGAACGGGGCTGCTTTCTGGAACTGAACGCACACCCTGCCCGCCTCGACATCGACGATCTTGCCTGCCGGATGGCACGGGACGAAGGCGTGCTAGTGAGCATCGCGTCCGATGCGCACTCGACGCTTGAATTCGATAACCTTCGCTTCGGCATCGGTCAGGCGCGTCGGGGTTGGCTGTGTCGGGAGGATGTCCTCAATTCCCGGTCCTTGGCGCAGTTGCAGCCATTACTCAACGCCACCATGGGCCGCAGCAGCGCCAACTCCCTTGCTGCCTGACTGCTGCTGTCTACTGCAACAGGACCGCATCGCAATCAGTGCACCGCCTGGACGACCGGCATGAAGAACTCGCGGCCGATGGAGGTACGCGCGTAAAAGTAGTTGTTCAGCGCGGGTTCGCTCAGGGCGTCGAGATCGACATGGCCTTGCTCGTCACATGGAAACGCAAAGCCACGCCCTTCATTGAACAGAGAACGGAACCGAAGTTGATGAGTGCCGCTCGTCGATGTCGCGCCTGAGTTCATGATCTGCTCCTTCAATCGCTGTCTTGACTCATGAACACAAAGGTAGTCGGCCACTGAAAACCCCCGGTCAACGGGCAGAGCCGTTGGGAAACGATGTGTGAATCGTCCATGTCGCAATGTGTACAGGCTTTCCGGTTTGCGCAGAATCAAGCGGGAAACACTCGACCTCAGCAACACTGCACAAATGATCCTAGAAACGGCAGTTGACCGCTTCCCGCCGCTGGCAACCTCGCATGAACTCACGCAATTTCCCCCACGACCACTGTTCCCGCTTGGGTGAGAACGCTACGCACCCGATCGGGCGCGTTCAACTGCCGTTTCTAGGA
>DASTGE010000173.1:0-2123 GCA_035719405.1 Burkholderiaceae bacterium | reverse complement strand
ACTACGCCGTATTCTCAGTGGCGCCGCTGCTGTTGATCGTGATCGCGGTGGCCGGAGTTGTGTTCGGGCGTGAGGCGGCCCAGGGAGCGATCGTCGCGCAGATCGAAGGACTGGTGGGCCTCGAGAGCGCGCTTGCGATCCAGGGCTTGCTGAAAAGCGTGTCCGAGCCCAAGCAGGGCTTGATTGCCACTGTGATCGGCGTCGTCCTGCTGCTCGTGGGCGCCACTACCGTCTTCGCTGAGCTGCAAGACGATCTCAATCGCATCTGGAGGGCACCGCGCCAGGAGATGCCGGGCGGCGTCTGGGGCTGGCTGCGGGCACGGCTGCTGTCGACCGGCATGATCATAGCGATTGGCTTCCTGCTGCTGGTGTCCTTGACGGTAAGTGCGGCGATCGCCGCCCTCGCAGAGTGGCATGGAGGCATCTTTGGCGACCTTGAGGCAATGGCGCAAGCCGTCAACTTTATCGTCAGCTTTGCCGTCATCACGACGCTGTTCGCGCTGATCTACCGCTTCATGCCGCAAGCGCACGTGGAATGGAACGACGTATGGATCGGCGCGGCGGTGACGGCCATGCTGTTCACGATCGGCAAGTACCTGATCGGGCTGTACATCGGCAAGAGCGCGGTCGCCTCGGGCTTCGGCGCGGCGGGCTCACTGGCCGCGATTTTGATTTGGGTTTACTACTCCGCACAGATCTTCCTGCTCGGCGCCGAGTTCACCCACGTATACGCCCACCAGGTCGGCTCGCATCGCCTGCACTCGGGGCCGAGCCCACAAGGCAAGCAGTCGGCGACTGCTCCTGCCACCCAACCCCGAGCTTCGCAAGGCAGCAAGCGCCCGCATGTTCCGCACTCGCCGCCGGGCAAGGCGACTGCCACAGGCACGGCCCTCGTACGGCTGATCAGCTCAGTCGCAGCGGGGGCCATCGCGGGACTCGCACTCGAAGCCTTCAGAGGGGGCAGGCCAAGGGTCGCGAGATCCCGCTGGTAACAGCCGGCGCCCCGCTCCGTCCCGAACCCTCTTCGTGTGCAATGCTGCTATGTGCACCATCAGACAGACGAAACAGAAACTTCGGCACATCCTTGTATACATGAAGCATGCCATTCGATGTACGTGTCAGGCCCCGATTTCGACTTTGCTGCAAGGAGCTATGACATGACCATACCGATCGACGAAGAAGAACTGGAACGTGAGGGCCGGACAGCTGCCGCCGCGGGGCAAGACTGGCGAACGAATCCGTTCCTGAGGCGGGATCGGATGCCGATGACGACTCGTGAATCCGTTGGCGAGTGGGCCCGCAAGCGAGACGCGTGGCAGCGTGGATATGAGGGGGAGATAGGCAGCCAGGAAGACGCTCAGGTAGACGGGACGGGGTTGCTTAGGTGACTCGTCACTGCGGTGCGAATGCCTGCTTGCATGCGGTCCTGCTTGCATGGGGTGCTCGAGGTCGGCCCGGGAAGCGCCGGCTGACGCGATGGAGCAAGGCGTTGGGCTGATCGTGCTAGTACGCGTAGCGCATCTGCAGGACGTAGCGCCGCCCGGTCGAGAACCCCTCTCGCTGCATCATGCCGATGGTCTGCTGCATGTACTGCTTGTAGATCGCGTCGGTGAGGTTCTGGCCCAGGAAGGCGAGGGTCAGGTTGTCGGTGATCTTGTACTGCATCCCCATGTCGAGCTGCCCGTAACTGCCACCCCAGGTCGGCAGCGCGAAGTTCGCGGCAAATGCCTGCCCATAGGTCGGGCTGGCAGGGTTGTAGTCGCGACCATTGTTGCCGTTGGTTCCGTATGCGCTCACCGCCTGCAGGTATCTGGAGCGCCAGGTGTAGGCCAGGCGGGCCGAAATCGGACCGCGGTCGTACAGCAGCGCCACGTTGTAGGCGTTCCTCGACAGGCCGGTCAGTGGCAGGTTGCCGCCTATGGCGCGCCCGTTGACATCGCAGCCGTTCAGGTCGTGCATGAGCTGCGAGTTGATGCCGCTGCTGGGCGTGCACCACTGGCCGTTCACCGGGGAATAAAGGCTCTGCTTGCTGTCGATGTAGGTGTAGTTGGCCTGGATGCCGAAGCCGGAGAGCCAGCCGGGAAGCCTGTCGAAGTAGGTCAGGAAGGCCAGCTCCGCGCCTC
>DASTGE010000172.1:0-3976 GCA_035719405.1 Burkholderiaceae bacterium | reverse complement strand
AACGCCGCCAGCGCGCCCGAGGGCGGCCCGATCGGGTGCGTAGCGTTCTCACCCAAGCGGGAACAGTGGTCGTGGGGGAAATTGCGTGAGTTCATGCGAGGTTGCCAGCGGCGGGAAGCGGTCAACTGCCGTTTCTAGGTTCAACCGGCCTCTTGACGCTTAACTCAACAAGAAGACCGCCTCAACGCCGAGCAAGGGAACCGGCCCGGCGCGACCCGGGCTGCGCCCTGAGCTCGGGAACCTCCTCTTCAACCGCTCTGACCTCGCCCGAGCCGGTGGCGTCGTATCCCGGCAGCCCATTCACGGCATCGCGGAACGAGGGATCGCGCAGCACCTCCAGCAGCTGCTGCACCAGCGGCGACTCCAGCGCGGGACGCTTGCACAGGAGGAAGTAGTTCTCCAATTGCAACGGCAGGAATTCAAGCCGAAACCTGCGCGCCGGAGTTTCCACACCCAGCCCGGCATCGGCCATGTCGCTCGCGACGTACGCAGCCACCGCGGCATGGGTGTATTCGCATTGGGTGTAGCCCGTGATCTGCGACGCAGGGATGCCCTCGCGCGCCAGCATCAGGTCCAGCAGCAGCCTTGTGCCCGATCCTTGCTGCCGATTCACGAAACGCACGCCCGGCCGGGCGAGATCCTCCAATGAATAGATCCGCTTCGGATTACCCGGCGCCACCATCAACCCCTGTCGGCGCGTCGCGACGTGAATGACGCGATGCTCGCGGCTGTCGATCCATTTGCGATAGTGCTCGAGCGCGGCACGCTGGTATTCGCCTACAGGAAGCGGAAAGCCGCATACATCGCATTCCCCGCCGTGCAACGCGATCACTGACTCCTGGCTCCCGACATACTTGAAATCGACGGGCACTTGCGCACGATTGAGAAAATCGTGCAGCTTCTCGACAGCGAAGCCGTGATTGGCCTGAATGCGCAGCAGCGCGGGCACGGCGGACAACACCTTCTCGATCTCGACTTCCAGTTCGGAGGCCAGGCTGTCGAGCATCGGCGACAGCCGGGCCGCGATGCGCCGCTCAGCCCACACCAGCTTCTCAGCCAGCGGCGTGAGCGTCGATCCCTTGCCGCGCTCCATGTGGAGCAGCGGTGCGCCGAACAGCGCCTCGCCCTGCCGCACCAGCCCCCATGCATGGCGGTAGGAGGTGCCGGCGCGCCGGCAGGCTGACAGCAGACTGCCATCCTCATGCACCTGAACGAGCAGATCGACCAGACGTGGGACGAGCGTGGCGCCCGTGGGATGGCGAATGGTCCACTGCGGCTTGATGGTGACGGCGTGACGCATGGTCGTGCGGGCAATTGGCCGCGTCTTCCAACAAATCGATTGAAATCGGCCCGATGACGCGGACCTTATGTATCGCACAGCATATGCCTTCGGCGCCTGCGGCCATATTGAGCCCGAGTGGAATGGTGGGTAGATTCCCCCGTGGATTTATGCAGGCCGCTACATAAGATAGCCTTACGGACTCCCGTCGACGGTCGCCGGAATTGCCCCCCATGCCTTCCTCCCCTTCCCCTGCCTACGATGCCGCCCTCGTTGCGCGCATCATCGAGGAACACCGCCCCCTCGAAGGGCCGCTCATGCCCGTCCTGCACGCCGTGCAGCACGCGCTCGGACATGTGCCACCGGCATCCGTGCCGCAAATCGCCGAGGCACTGAACCTTTCGCGCGCCGAGGTGCATGGCGTGCTCACCTATTACACCCATTTCCGGCAGGCACCGGCCGAAGGTCCTGTCCTGCAGGTATGCCGCGCGGAGTCGTGTCGCACGATGGGTGGCGAGGCGCTGCTCGCGCAAGCGCGCGCGGCCGGTGGTTGCTGTGTCGAGCCGGTGTACTGCCTCGGCCTGTGCGCACTGTCGCCGGCCGTGATGCTCGACGGCGTGCCGCACGCGCGGATGACGCCTGCCAAGCTCGTCGAGTTGATGCGCAGGGGTGAGGCATGAGCACCACGGTCTATGTGCCATGTGACGCGGCCGCACTCGCTGCGGGCGCTGATGCGGTGGCGCAGCTCATCGCCTCGCAGGCTGCAACCCGCGGTGCCCCGGTCAAGGTCGTGCGCAACGGCTCGCGCGGACTGTTGTGGCTGGAGCCGATGGTCGAGGTGCAAACGCCCGCCGGACGCATCGCCTATGGCCCCGTGTCGGCCGCCGACGTCCCCTCGCTGTTCGCAGCCGGCTTCCTCGAAGGCGGCGCGCATCCTCTGTGCTGCGGACTCACCGAGGAGATCCCGCAGTTCAGGCGCCAGCAGCGCCTGACCTTCGCGCGCTGCGGCCTCGACGACCCGCTCGCCCCCGTACCCTGGGCCGGATGGCGTGCCGCCCAGCAGATGGCGCCTGAAGCGATCGTGCAGCAGGTGCTGGACTCGGGCCTGCGCGGGCGGGGCGGCGCAGCCTTTCCAGCGGGCATCAAATGGCGCACGGTGGCTCAGACGCCGTCGGCTCGCAAGTATGTCGTCTGCAATGCGGATGAAGGCGATTCCGGAACGTTCGCGGATCGCATGCTGCTGGAGGGCGACCCGTACCTGCTGATCGAAGGCATGGCGATTGCGGCGCGCGCCGTGGGAGCCAGCATGGGCTATGTGTACATCCGTTCCGAGTATCCGCATGCCGTCGCGGCCTTCGACGCCGCGTTGCGGGCGGCGCGCGAGGCCGGCGTACTCGGCCAGGGCTTCGACATCCAGACCCGCATGGGCGCGGGTTCGTATGTGTGCGGCGAAGAGACTGCGATGCTCGAAAGCCTTGAAGGCAGGCGTGGCATGGTGCGCGCCAAGCCGCCGCTGCCGGCCGTGAGCGGCCTGTTCGGCCAGCCCACCGTCATCAACAACGTGCTGACGTTCGCGGCGGTCCCCACCATCATTGAAAAGGGTGCCGGGTTCTATCGCGACTTCGGTACCGGCCGCTCGCGCGGGACACTGCCGTTCCAACTCGCAGGCAACATCCGGCGCGGCGGGCTCTTCGAATTGCCGTTCGGACTGAGCTTGCGCGAACTGGTGTTCGACATCGGCGGCGGCACGGCCAGCGGCAGGCCGATCAAGGCAATCCAGGTCGGCGGACCGCTCGGCGCGTATGTGCCGGAATCGCAATGGGACCTGCCCTTGGACTATGACGCGTACACGGCCAACGGCCTCGTGCTCGGTCATGGCGGCGTGGTGGTGCACGACGACACGGCCAACCTGGCCGAGCTTGCACGCTTCGCGATGGAGTTCTGTGCCGTCGAGTCGTGCGGCAAGTGCACGCCGTGCCGCGTGGGCTCGACCCGTGGGGTCGAGGTCATCGACCGCATCGTCGGCAGCCGGCAGCGCGAGCAGCAGGGGCAGCAGATTCAACTGCTGCGCGAATTGTGTGACACCATGCTTCACGGCAGCCTGTGCGCCATGGGCGGCATGACGCCCTACCCCGTGCTGTCTGCCCTTGACCATTACCCCAAGGACTTCGGCATTGAATGACGGTGCGCGCCAGCCGCTCGAACGGAGAACTGCAATGACAATCGCCTCCACAGAAATCGACTACGGCACGCCGAAGCGCGAATCGAGCGTCGAGGTCACGCTCGAGATTGATGGCCAATCCGTCACCGTCCCCACGGGTACCTCGCTGATGCGGGCCGCGATGGAATGCGGCATCGGCGTGCCCAAGCTGTGCGCGACCGACAGCCTGGAGCCCTGGGGATCGTGCCGCCTGTGTCTCGTCGAGATCGAAGGCCGCAAAGGCTTCCCGGCTTCATGCACGACACCTGTCGAGCCGGGCATGAAGGTGCGCACGCAAAGCCCGAAGCTGGCGGACCTGCGTCGCAATGTGATGGAGCTGTATCTGTCTGACCATCCCGTCGAGGAACTGGAGCGTTCGAGCAACGAGATGCACGAGATGACGCGGGCGACCGGCGTACAGGCGGTGCGGTACGGCTTCGCGGGCGCCAATCACCTCGCCGACGGCAAGGACACATCCAATCCGTATTTCGCCTACG
>DASTGE010000171.1:0-7925 GCA_035719405.1 Burkholderiaceae bacterium | reverse complement strand
GACCGACGCGCAGAAGGCGGCCGTGCTCGCGCGTGACCTCAACGAGTGCATCCGCCTGGGCGGCAACATCTACTTCCTGGCCAAGATCGGCGCCACCGATGGCAAGAGCTTCCAGCAGATGGCCGGCAGCATGACCGGCATGAGCGAAGAGGCCTACCGCGACATGATGGTTTCCGGCGGCCGCTCCGCCACCTGGGGCCGCGACACCGAGGAGAATCAGTAAGTGGCCCGCATCACCGCATCCGTCTACACCTCGCACGTGCCGGCCATCGGCGCGGCGATGGACCTGGGCAAGGACCAGGAGCCGTACTGGCAGAAGGTCTTCGGCGGCTACGAGTTCTCGCGCCAGTGGATGAAGGAGAACAAGCCGGACGTCGTGTTCCTGGTCTACAACGACCACGCCACGGCCTTCAGCCTGGAGATGATCCCCACCTTCGCGATCGGCTGCGCGGCGGAGTTCCAGCCCGCCGACGAAGGCTGGGGCCCGCGGCCGGTGCCCAAGGTGATCGGCCATCCTGAGCTCGCCTCGCACATCGCGCAGTCGGTGATCCAGGACGACTTCGACCTCACGATCGTCAACAAGATGGACGTGGACCACGGCCTGACGGTGCCGCTGTCGCTGATGTGCGGGCAGGTCGATGCGTGGCCATGTCCCGTCATCCCGTTCGCGGTCAACGTCGTCCAGTATCCCGTGCCCAGCGGCATGCGCTGCTTCAAGCTGGGACAGGCCATCCGCCGCGCGATCGAGAGTTTCGACCAGGATTTGAACGTGCAGATCTGGGGCACGGGCGGCATGAGTCACCAGCTTCAGGGGCCGCGCGCGGGGTTGATCAACAAGGAGTGGGACAACGCGTTCCTCGACCGCATGATCGAAGACCCCGAAGGCCTGGCCGCCGTGCCGCACATCGAGTACGTGCGCGAGGCCGGCAGCGAAGGCATCGAGCTGGTGATGTGGCTGATCGCGCGCGGCGCGATGGCCGATGTAGCGGGCGGACCGAAGCCACGAGTGGTGCATCGCTTCTATCACGTGCCTGCCTCCAACACCGCCGTGGGCCACCTGATCCTGGAGAACAATGCATGAGCACGACCAAGACAATTCGCATCGCTCTGGCCGGTCCCGGCGCGTTCGGCATCAAGCACCTTGACGGACTGAAGCAGATCGAAGGCGTGGAGGTCGTCTCGATCATCGGCCGCGAGCTGGACAAGGCCCGGGAAGTCGCCGACAAATACGGCGCGAAGCATGTGACGACCGATCTCGCCGAGAGCCTGAAGCTGCCGGAGGTCGACGCCGTCATCCTTTGTACGCCGACGCAGATGCATGCCCAGCAGTCGATTGCGTGCCTGCAGGCGGGCAAGCATGTGCAGGTCGAGATCCCGCTGTGCGACAAGGTGGAGGAGGGCCGCGGCGTTCTGCAGATGCAGCGCAGGACGGGTCTGGTCGCCATGTGCGGACACACGCGGCGCTTCAATCCCAGCCATCAGTACGTGCACAAGAAGATCAAGGCCGGCGAGTTCCAGGTCTACCAGATGGACGTGCAGACTTATTTCTTCCGTCGCACGAACATGAACGCGCTCGGCCAGCCGCGCAGCTGGACCGACCACCTGCTATGGCACCACGCGGCGCATACGGTCGACTTGTTCCAGTACCAGACGGGCAGCCGCGTGGTGAAGGCGCACGCCGTGCAGGGCCCGATCCATCCGACGCTCGGCATTGCCATGGACATGAGCATCCAGCTCAAGGCCGAGAACGGTGCCATCTGCACGCTGTCGCTGTCGTTCAACAACGACGGCCCGCTGGGCACCTTCTTCCGCTACATCGGCGACAGCGCCACCTACATTGCGCGATACGACGACCTTTACAACGGCAAGGAAGAGAAGATTGACGTGTCGAAGGTCGATGTGTCGATGAACGGCATCGAACTTCAGGATCGCGAGTTCATTGCGGCGATCCGCGAGGGCCGCGAGCCGAATTCCAGTGTGGCGCAAGTCTTGCCATGCTATGAGGTGCTCGATCAGTTGGAGAGGCAGCTGGAGGCATGAGGACCGCCCAGGCACACATCACCCCATGAAGCAACGCAAACTCGGCCGCTTCCAGGTCGCTGAAATCGGCCTGGGCTGCATGAACCTCAGCCACGCCTATGGCGTGCCTCCTCCGCCGGAGCAGGCCGAACGCGTGCTTCACTTCGCGCTCGACGCCGAGGTCAATACCGAGGAATTCGCGGACTGACAGGCCGCTGGCATCACCGTCATTGAGAATGCGCCCGCCACCTGAGCGGCGCGCCATCGTGTCGCAGTGGTGTTTCATTGCGGCACACTGCGGACCTATGCCTGCGTTCCCAGACTTCTTTCATGGCATCGATGCGGTGCGTCGTCGCGTGGGCCACACCCTCGACCGGGCCGGACTGGCTCCCATCGAAACGCCCAGCGAGCCGATGAGCCGTGCGCCCGGAATCACCCTCGCCCGCTACGGGCGTGCACAAGAGGGCGAACCCGTCCTTCTGTTGGTGCCCGCCCCCATCAAACGCCACTACATCTGGGATCTGGCGCCTGAATACAGCGTCGTGCGCCAGGCCCTCGCGCGCCGCTTCGGCGTTTACATGATCCATTGGAGCGAGGCGCCGGACGAATGGGGACTGGACGATTACCTGAGGCAGATGCTGCAGGCGTTGCAAGCGGTCGAGGCCGACGCCCACAAGAAGCCGCATCTGCTCGGGCATTCGCTCGGCGGCACGCTCTGCGCGACGCTGGCGGCCCGCTACCCTGAAGCCATGGCCTCGCTGGTATTGGCCACTGCGCCATTGGCGATGGCGGAGCGCTCGGGCGCCTTCGCGCCGCTGCTGCGCTGGTCACCGCCCGCGCAAGCCATGCTCGAAACACTCGGTCCCAGCGTCGCGGGGAGCGTGCTCAACCTCGGCGCCATGCTCGGCAGCCCCGAGGAATTCGTCTGGGAACGCGAGCTCGACAACGTCAATGCGATGGCACTCGGCCGCGAGTGCATTGCGCGTCACTGGCGTGTGCTGCGTTGGTCGATGGACGAACTGCCAATGCCCGGACGCCTGTTCGCGGATGTGCTCGATCTGCTCTATCGGCGCGATGAACTGATGCGCGGACAGCTCCAGGTGCATGGACGCCGCGTCGCGCCATCCGACGTGAAAGCACCGATTTCCGTCATCATCGACGAACGCAGTCGCGTCGTGCCGCCAGGCTCCGTTCTTCCCTTCGTCGAAGCAGCTTCCAGCGCAAGCAAGACCGTGATGCACTACCAGGGCGACATCGGCATCGCTTTGCAGCATGTGGGACCGCTGGTCGGAGACAGCGCTCGTCGCGACATCTGGCCCTTCATTTTTCAGGCCATGCACAACACCACAGCAACCTGACCGGGCTGCAGCACGCCCAACGCTGAAGCGCATCAGCGTTGGCTCCTCCGCGAGATCTTCACGTCACCACAATGGTGCCGTGATGTATCTTCGCGCGCTGGTACATCCCTTGCTGCAAGGATGTAAGAGGACTGTTGGGGTGTTGCAATGTGTCAGTCATTCACGCTGTGACGCCTGATGGTGACAGGCAGGCATTGGCGCCCGATGTGAAGACACTCGTGCGTGATCAGCGGAAGAAGGACCGCAATGGACGAGATCTACAAAATACTGTTGTCATGGGCTGTCACGCTGTCTGGATACCCCGCTCCGGCTCAACCGCCTGAAGTGGTGAAGAAGCCGCATTCCTTCTTTGTCGAGAATGCGTGCAACAAACGCGAATGCAAGGTGTTGGGCTGGTATGCCGGTGGGCGCAACCTCTACATCGATGAAGGTCTGGATCCGCAGACCGATCTGCTCGGCAGCTCCATCGTCGTGCATGAGATGGTGCATTACCTGCAGGCCGTCGCTCGAGGCGACGACGCGCTGAAGAACGGCGCTGCCTACAGCAGCATGCCTTCATGTCAGCAGATTGTGAGCTGGGAACGCGAGGCCTATGGGGTGCAGCGCGAGTTCATCCTGCAATACGGCAGGTACCTGCCAGTGGGTGCCTCGATGCTGCATACCCACTGCGACGACAGCCATCCGGAGAAGGCTCCGAACTGAAGACCCGGGCTGCGGGCACAGGTGGACAAGGTGGGGCGCAATAATGGGCCGATCGCCGTTCCACCTTCCCCGGAGCTTCGATGCGTCAATTGCTCGAGGACGCAGCTAGGTGCGCCATCCTCTATCTCGAAGGCCTCGCCGAGCGTGGCGTCGCCCCCACTGCTGAAGCACTGGAGCGCCTGACGGCGCTGCAGGAGAAGCTGCCCGACGAGCCGGTGTCGGACTCGACGACACTGGCCCTCCTCGAAGACATCGCATCCCCTGCCACCGTTGCCAACGCAGGCGGCCGATTCTTCGGCTTCGTCAATGGCGGCTCGTTGCCAGTCGCCGTTGCGGCGGACTGGCTGGCCACTGCGTGGGACCAGAACGCGACGCGATACGTGGCATCGCCGGCCGCATCCGTCCTCGAAGAGATCGCACTGCGCTGGCTGCTGGATCTGCTGCGTCTGCCGCCGGATGCCGCCGGGGCTTTCGTCACGGGCGCCACGATGGCGAATTTCACCGCGCTCGCGGCCGCACGGCATGCGGTGTTGGAGCGGGTCGGATGGCGCGTGGAGTCCGACGGCCTTTTCGGTGCGCCGTCGATCACGGTTGTGGTCGGCGAGGAGGCGCACCCCTCGGTCTTCAAGGCCCTGGGACTGCTGGGCCTTGGTCGCGATCGTGTGCATCGAGTGCCAGTGGACGCGCAGGGGCGGATGAGGGCCGAACTCATTCCCGCGCTGACGGCCCCGGCCATCGTCTGCGTGCAGGCAGGCAACGTGAACACAGGCGCCTTCGATCCCATTGCGGACGTCGTCGCAAGGATGCACGACTCGGGCGCCTGGGTCCACGTGGATGGCGCATTCGGATTGTGGGCTGCGGCAAGCCCTGCTCTGGCGCATTTGCTGGCGGGCGTGGACCGCGCCGACTCCTGGGCCACCGATGCCCACAAGTGGCTCAACGTGCCTTACGACAGCGGCCTGGCCTTTGTTCGGGACGCCGAGGCATTGCGATCGGCAATGGCCGTATCGGCCGACTATCTGCCTGCATCAGCAGGTCATCGCGAGCCCAGCGACTACACGCCCGAGCTGTCGCGCCGCGCACGCGGGGTGGCAGTATGGGCAGCGTTGCGAACCCTGGGGCGAAGCGGCATTGCCGAGATGGTGGAGCGTTGCTGCCGCCACGCCCGCCGCTTTGCGCAGGCCCTGCGCGAGGACGGGATTGCCGTGCTCAACGAGGTCGTGCTGAACCAGGTGCTGGTGGACTTCGGCGACGCCCGGACGACGATGCGCGTGGTCGACGGGTTGCAGGCGGACGGTACCTGCTGGTGCGGGCCCACCCGTTGGCAGGGGCGGACGGCCATGCGGATCAGCGTGAGTTCGTGGGCCACGACGGAGGAGGACGTCGAGCAGAGCGTCGCAACCATACGGCGCATTGCCCGA
This sequence comes from Burkholderiaceae bacterium, assembly GCA_035719405.1. Classification (GTDB taxonomy): domain Bacteria; phylum Pseudomonadota; class Gammaproteobacteria; order Burkholderiales; family Burkholderiaceae_C; genus CAMLIZ01. The sequence goes on along the minus strand of DASTGE010000171.1, from coordinate 2,425 downwards.
GCATCCCGTGCGTGACTCACGCAGGGTCGACAATTGGCGGTGCGAGCAACCGGCCCGGCGGAATCGGGGAATCGGCCCTCTCACGCCTGAATCAACCCCCACCGCAACGCCACAAGCGTCAGCTCCGACTGGTTGCCCGCACGCAGCTTCTGCTTGACGTGATAGAGGTGCGTGCCCACGGTGCTCGGCGACAGCTTCAGGTTCTCGGCAATCTGCGCCACGGTGGCGCCGCGGGCCAGCTGGATGAAGACGGAGAACTCGCGTTCGCTCAAGGTCTCTGCCGGGCTGGCCTCGCCTTCGATCTGCGCCATTGCCAACGCCTGCGCCGTTTGGGGATCGACATAGCGTTCCCCGCGGGCGACGGCGCGTACCGCAGCGATCAATGCATCGGGGGCGCTGCGTTTGGCGAGATAGCCGAGCGCGCCCGCCTTCAGCACCCGCCGGGGATGCGCTGTGTCTTCATGCGCCGACAGGGCGAGAATCCGCGCCTTCGCATCCTGCGCGAGAAGCCGACGCACCGCTTCGAGACCGCCCATGCCCGGCATCGAAAGATCCATCACGACGACATCGGGCTTGACACGCCCGTAATCGGCACAGGCCTGTTCGCCGTCTCCGGCCTCGGCCGCCACTTCGATGCCTGCATCGGTCAGCAGCATGCGAAAGCCCATGCGCACCAGCGCATGATCGTCGACGAGCATCACCCGTATCACGACAACCCTCGGGGAAGCGAAGCGTCGTTGCCCACTTCCTCCATGCCCGCCTCGGCCCGCATGGCGGGGCTTTCAGTCGCCGCCTGCAAGGACACGGGCACTCGCACCGCCAAGCGCACGCCCCGCCCATCGGCGGGCTCCAGGCGAATGACGCCGCCCACCGACTCCACGCGCTCGGCCAGCCAGCGCAGGCCGTAATGCCCGCCGCGCGTCGAAGCCTCGCCATTCAGGCCGCGGCCATCGTCGACCAGGTCGAGCGTGATGAAGCCGGACTCCGCCGCCACATCGAGGCGGATGTGCGTTGCCTGCCCGTGCCTCAATGCATTGGTGATGCCTTCCTGGGCTGCGCGATAGAGCGTGAGAGCCACGTCGCCGACCGGAGGTTCCGCAGCGAGCGATACCCGCACCTCGATCTGGACCTCGGGATGTCCGCGCTGCACGCGCTCGGCAAGGTCATGCAGGGCTTCATCAAGGCCGAACTTGTCGAGCACCAGGGGCGCCAGACGCGGGATCATCCCGTGCATGGCCTCGTAAAGCCGCGAGGACTCGTCGGCAATCACCCGGGCGGCGCGTTCGGACTCGGGGTCGATGAGTTGCACGCGACCCGCGACCGAAAGCGCCATGCTGCGCATCGCCGTCACCGATTGGCCCAACTCGTCGTGCAGCTCGCGGGCAATCACGCGGCGCTCCTGCTCGATCTGCTGATCGATCCAGCGCGTCAGCTCGCGGCTGTCGGAGAGCTGGCGTTCGGCACGCGCGGCGCGGCGCTCGTTCTCGATGTTTTCCTGCAATACCCGCACCATGCGATTGAACGCCGCGCCGATCGTGGCTGCCTCGGTGCCGGCCAGCCGGGGCAGGGTCACGTCGAATCGCCCTCCCTCCAGCGCATTGAGTGCTTCGACGATGCGCCCGAAGGGGCGCACCGCCTGCCCCACCAGCCAGAAGACCAGCGCATTGACAGCGACCACCAGCGCGATCGACACGCTGATCAGCACCTTGAAATCGTCCCAGGCATCGAGCGCGGCACGCGAGGCATTGGCCTGCACCACCAGCTTGCCACTCGGGAATTCGATCGACTGCACCGTCGGCTTCGGCAAGACCAGCCACTCGAACCAGGCTGGCGCATTCCGGCCCGCCTTGTATTGAGACTCTGGCGAGCGGTACAGCTCGCGTCCTTCCGGGTCGAAGAGCGTGATGTCGGTCGAGCGCACGCGACCCACGCCTCGCAGGAAGGCCAGCATGACCTGCGGTCCCTGCGCCGCATAACCCCATACCGTGCGATTGAGCAATTGCGCAGCGACGCGATTGGCCGCCACCACCTCCTCGTTCACCGACGCCCTCATTTGCTCGAACTGCAGCAGCAGCAGTGCCGCGACGAACAGCAAGGTCATCGCACCGACGATCGCGTTGATCTTGAGGCGCAGGCTCATTGCAGCCTCCCCTGCTCCGCGAACCTGTCGAGCGCCCGCACCATCGCACGGACCATCTCCGGATGCGTCGCATCATGTCCGACCCCGTGCAACCACTCGAGCCTCGCATGCGACACGCGCCGTTGGAGCGCCGCCGCCGCTTCCGGACGGCAGACGCCATCGGCCGTGCCGTGGAGGATCAGCGTGGGCACGGACGGGAGGCGATCGCAGCGATCGAGCAGCGACTCCTGGTCCACCCAGCAATGGTGGCGCAGGTAATGGCTTTGGATGCGATAGCGTTGAATG
>DASTGE010000170.1:0-2987 GCA_035719405.1 Burkholderiaceae bacterium | reverse complement strand
CGCTACCGACCTGCTCGCACGCGCCATTCATGCCGCCCGCTGTGGCTTGACTGCGCCCACCTTGCCTTGCATCCCCTCCCACTGTGCTTCGGCAAACCTCGCACTGACCTCATGAATGCGTCGGGGGACTAAACGATTACCTGAACACGGACCCAGTCCGTCGGTTGCACACAGAACGCCTTCCGCCGAAGTCCCGGTGTTTGTGACGAAGGGGCCGGTGTTGTAGCCGGCGACCTTCGCCACACTCCCTTCAGGGAAGAGCAGGGTTTCTGGCCGGATCGGAAGATCAACCCTTGGCGGGAAGAGTGTAATTTCGGTCATCTGTTGGCGGCCCTTTATCGGGGCAATAGCGTCGTCGTAGCCAGATGACCTTCTACACGGATTCCTGCGAAGTCGCTGATTGTCTTCGGGACTCAATGGCACGGACATCTCGGATGTCAATCGATGCCGCGTAACGATCGGAAGCATTACGTGTTCTTCATAGCCCAACCCAAGGAGATTGGATTCTCGCTCCTGTCGCCTGGTCACGTAGCGCTTCCGACGAAACAACAAAATGGAATGCGAAGTTGGAGCCACTTCAGCCACTTCAGCCCTTGCGCGCTGCTTCAATCGCAGCGATGTCGATCTTTCTCATCTGCATCATTGCTTCAAAAGCGCGCTTGGCTGCCGCGCGATCAGGATCGCCGATGGCGGCGGTGAGGGCGCGTGGCGTGATCTGCCACGACAAGCCCCACCTGTCCTTGCACCAGCCGCAGACGCTTTCCTGCCCTCCGTTCCCGACAATCGCGTTCCACAAGCGATCTGTCTCGGCCTGATCATCGGTCGCAACTTGAAACGAAAAGGCCTCGTTGTGCTTGACCCCCGGTCCACCGTTCAAGCCCAGGCAAGGGATGCCAATCACGGTGAATTCGACCATCAGGACATCGCCTTGCTTTCCCGACGGATAGTCGCCGGGCGCGCGGTGGATCGTTCCCACCGCGCTGTCGGGAAACGTCTCGGCGTAGAACTGCGCGGCCTCCACTGCGGTGCCGTCGTACCAGAGACAGATCGTGTTCTTGCTGACCACTTTGCTCTCCAATTGATGAAACATGCGCGCCTTCGGGGCCAAGGGTTGCTCGACCTTGTGGCGACTGCCGATCCCGAGCACGGGGCAGGGGCGAGGCAGCCGGTCCATCCTAAGGCGCTGAACAAGTCCCTCGCGTGCCGCGCATCCCCGCTTCGGGCGGTCTGCGGCGTTGCAAATACTCGCCATTCGTCGTGCGCCGCGCCGGGCGGCCTGAAGTTCGCGTCGCGCCAGTGCATCTACGACAGCGAGTTGATTCCCAACTCCATCATCTATCCCATTTGACATTCAATTGATGATCGTGGCTTTGGCGGGTCATCAGGTTGGCTCGAGGATGGGCGAGACATCGGCGAGCAAGTGCGCCAGATAAACCCCACACCCCAGTGCGACTCGGCTGCCCGCGGTTGGGATCGGCAAGGCGAGCATGCTATGGTCCGCTTCAGTTCCCTCCTGGCTTGTGCAACCAGCGTCATGTCGCAACACCCGTTCCTTCGCTCTGAGATTATCTGCGCACCTGACTGCGCGGGCATCTTCGTGCCGCAGCCAATCGGTGGCGGCTCGCTGGTTTGTACGCGCCTTGTGCGAGGCCTTCGAGTCTTCCTCTCCTGACACGGCGGGCGCGTCCGTGGTTGGTTCGCGGATCGCCTTGCCGGAGCTGTTTCCCCGCTGTGTCCCCCGCGGTCGCCATGCGCCGCTCGGGGTTGGGTTTCCATTTGTGCCGGAGAATGCCATGACGACGAAATTAGTATCGGTGGCCAGCGTCGTGCGCGACCATGTCGAGGCTTGTCAGCGGGTGACATGGTTCGCCATCGAGAGCCTGAAACGCGAATATCTGATCACAATGAAGGCGTACTGGGCGACGCTAGGCGTTCCGGCTTCGGACGCCCGGTCAACGCCGAGGTTTCGATCGCATCCGACAACGCTCAGGTCTGAGGAGCACAACACTCGGTGCCATCGCTCGTGAACTGACCCGACACTCAGCGTTCAACCTGCGTTCAACCGAGGTTGAATCTCCAGCCCGGCTGCAGGCGTTTCGCTGCAAACAGGTAAATTCCAATGCGAGTGAAACCTCGGTTTATCGAAACCCTGTTCCTGGGCGTCGGCGTCATCGCACCGATGCTGCCGGCCGTCTTCGCCCAGGCCGACGAGTTGCCCGTCGGCCAACTGCGCGTGCTGGCCGGCTTCAAGATTGAACTGCTCGCCCGCGTCCCCAACGCCCGCGAGATGGCGCTCGGCGACCACGTTCTTTACGTCGGTTCGATGCAGGAGGGAAAGGTTGTCGCGGTGCGGCTCGACGACGAGTATCGAGCGGTCGGTCAGCACACGGTTGCAACCGGATTGACCCGTCCGAGTGGCGTGGCGTACCGGCAGGGGAGTCTTTACGTCGCTGAGGTTAGTCGGGTCCTTCGCTTCGACGACATGGACCGTCACCTCGAGACCCCGTTGGCGCCCAAGATCGTGCGTGACGACCTTCCGCGCGAAACCGCGCACGGCTGGAAGTTCATTGCGTTCGGACCGGACGGATGGCTGTATGTTCCGGTCGGTGCGCCCTGCAATGTCTGCGAATCCGACGATCGCCATGGAGCAATCTTCCGCATGAAGCCTGACGGATCCGAACTGCAAGCCTTCGTGCGCGGGGTGCGCAACTCGGTAGGCTTCGATTGGGATCCCGCGACACACGAGCTGTGGTTTACGGAAAACGGGCGCGACATGATGGGCGACGACGTGCCGGCGACGAGTTGAACCACGCGCCCAAGGCCGGCCTGCACTTCGGCTTTCCCTATTGCCATGCCGGTTCCGTCGCCGATCCGGAGTACGGCAAGAAGCGGGCGTGCAGCGAGTTTGTGCCTCCTGCGCAGGTGCTCGGCGCCCAGGGCGATTGCATGAACGGCAGGGCAAATTTGTGCTAAACACTGCCCTCAGG
>DASTGE010000169.1:0-5200 GCA_035719405.1 Burkholderiaceae bacterium | reverse complement strand
GCGGTCGCCGCGCAGGCGCGCCGGCAGCCGCAGGTGATCGGGGCAGCGCCCTTCATTGCGGTGCAGGCGCTGATTGCCCGCGGCGAGACGATGCGCGGCGTGGTGGTCCGCGGCATCTCGCCGAAAGAGGAAGCGAGTGTCACCGAGCTCGCGGCGAAGCTGCGCGACACCACCTTCGCCAAGCTCGAGCCGGGGGCGTGGCGCATCGTTCTCGGCATCGAGCTGGCTCGCATGCTGGGCGTGCGCGAGGGCGACATGGTCACGCTGGTCGCGCCCGGCGGCAATGTCACGCCGGCTGGTGTCGTGCCCCGGTTGAAGCAGTTCACCGTCGCCGGTACCTTCGACGCGGGCCACTACGAGTTCGACAGCTCGCTCGCCCTCATTCAACTGGAGGACGCGGAGCGCCTGTTCCGCGTCGACGGCCCGACGGGCGTGCAGCTCAAGCTGAAGGACCTTCACGAGGCGCGCAACGTCGCCTACCAGCTTCAAACCGAGATGGGGCCGCAGGTGATGGTGCGCGACTGGACGCGCACCAACCGCAACTGGTTCGACGCGGTGCAAGTGGAAAAGCGCCTGATGTTCATCATCCTCACGCTGATCGTCGCGGTCGCGGCGTTCAACCTTGTCTCCACATTGGTGATGACAGTGACCGACAAGCAGGCTGACATCGCCATTCTGCGTACGCTGGGCGCCAGTCCGAGGTCGATCATGGGGATTTTCGTCGTGCAGGGGGCGGCGGCAGGCATCATCGGCACGTTTGCAGGGGCCGCGCTCGGACTGCTCGTGGCATTCAACATCGACGTCATCGTGCCGGCCATCGAGCACGCGCTGAATGTCAGCTTCCTGCCCAGCAGCATCTATGTGATCAGCAAGATGCCGAGCGATCCCCAACGGGGCGACATCGTGCCGATCGTCGTGATCTCACTGTTGTTGTCGTTCGTCGCCACCATCTACCCGAGTTGGCGCGCCAGCCGGGTGCAGCCTGCGGAAGCCTTGCGCTATGAGTGATCCCGATGCCGTGCTGCAGGCGCAGGCACTGCAGAAGCGCTTTCATGAGGGCGACCTCGACGTGTCGGTGCTGCAGGGCGTGAACCTCACGGTGCGCGCCGGGGAGACGCTGGCAGTGGTCGGGGCCTCGGGCTCGGGCAAGAGCACGCTGCTGCATCTGTTGGGCGGGCTCGATGCGCCAACCTCGGGCAGCGTCACGCTGCACGGACGCGACTTCGCACAGATGACGCCGATGGAGCAGGGCCAGTGGCGCAACCGGCACCTGGGCTTCGTCTACCAGTTCCATCATCTGCTGCCGGAGTTCAGCGCACTGGACAACGTCGCAATGCCGCTGCGCATCCGGCGCGAGCCGGACGAGAAGGCCCACGATGCTGCGCGCCAGATGCTGGGACGCGTGGGCTTGGCCGAGCGCGTGCTGCACCGGCCCTCGCAGCTCTCAGGCGGCGAACGCCAGCGGGTGGCGATCGCGCGTGCACTGGTCACGCGGCCGGCCTGCGTGCTGGCCGATGAGCCGACCGGCAATCTCGATCGCAATACGGCCGAGGGCGTGTTCGGGCTGATGCTCGAAGTGGCGCGCGAAAGCGGAACCGCCTTCGTCATGGTGACGCATGACGAGTCGCTTGCGGCCAGGTGCGGGCGCGTGCTGCGGCTGGCGGGTGGGCGGCTGCAGTGAACGCGCTCCGATAATTGCGCGTCATGCAGCTCATTGTGCCCTTCGCCGCGCCGCTGTCCGATGCCGGCCGCGCGGCCCTTCGGTCCTTGCAGCTGCCGCACCTGCAATCGCTGCTGACGCACATGACCGAGACCTTTCGCGACGACGGCGATGCGTTGAGCTTCAGCCCGCCGCACGAGAGGTCATTGGGGCGCGCGCTCGGCTTCACCGGTGCTGACGGCCGACTGCCTTTCGGCGCCTGGCTCGCACAGCACGACGGCATTGCGACCGGGGACGCCGCATGGGCCTTGCTCACGCCCGCGCATTGGGAAGTCGCCACCGACCATGTTCGCCTCGCCGACCCGGCCGCGCTCGCACTCGACGAGGCAAGCTCCCGGACGCTGCTCGATGTCGTGCGTCCGCTGTTCGACGAAGAGGGCATGCAGCTCGTATGGGGCGCGGCCGAGCGCTGGTATGTCGCCCACCCCTCGCTCGACAGCCTTGCCACCGCTTCGCTTGACCGCGTCATTGGACGACAGCTCGATGCATGGCTGCCGGAGGGACCGGAGGCAAGGCGCATGCGGCGGCTTCAGAACGAGGTCCAGATGCTGCTGCACAACCATCCGATCAATGCCGAGCGCGAGGACGCGGGGCAGCTCACGATGAACTCCTTCTGGCTCAGCGGATGCGGCATTGCGCAGCAGGCCCGCAGCCCCGCTCCCACCGTGGACGGGCGATTGCGTGCGCCGGCTCTGGCCGAAGACTGGGCGGCGTGGACTGAGGCGTGGCGCTCGCTCGACGAAGATCTGGGGCGTCTCGGCCAGGACTCGACCCTGGTGCTGTGCGGTGAACGCAGTGCCGTGCAGTTCGACGCCCAGCCCCGCTCCTGGTGGCGCCGCATGCAAGGCACACTGCGCGGCGCGGCGGTGCTGCCGCTTCTCGAATCACTCTAAATAAGAGAACGTCCGATGCCTGATGCGATGCATGCCCCGCAGATCGAACTTCGCGACGTCCCGCCGCGCGTGGCCTTCGCGCTCGAACAGGCGGGCGTGCACCCGCTGCTCGCGAGGCTGTTTGCCGCGCGCGGGGTTCGATCGCTCGCGGAACTCGACGACAGCCTTGGCCACCTGTTGCCGCCGTCGGGATTGCGCGGCGCGCTCGAAGCGGCCTGCGTGCTGGCCGACGCCTTGCGAGATCGCAAGCGCATCTGCGTCGTCGCCGACTATGACTGTGATGGCGCGACCGCCTGCGCCGTCGCGTTGCGCGGACTCGCGCTGCTCGGTGCCGCGCCGGGAACGCTTCATTACGTCGTGCCCGACCGCGCCCTGCACGGCTACGGGCTCACGCCGACCATCGTCGATCTTGCCTGCATGAGGCAGCCGCAGCTGCTGCTGACGGTCGACAACGGCATTGCAAGCCATGCGGGCGTGGCCTATGCGCGCGAACGCGGCCTCGATGTCGTCGTCACCGATCACCACCTGCCTGCGCTGGTCGATGGCGCCATGCAGTTGCCGCCGGCCACCGTGATCGTCAACCCCAATCAACCCGGCTGCGCCTTCGAAAGCAAGCACCTGGCAGGCGTGGGCGTCGTGTTCTACGTGCTGCTCGCATTGCGCACCGAACTGCGCGCACGCGGCGTCTTCGATTCGGCCACACAGCCACGGTTGGACGCGCTGCTCGATCTTGTCGCGCTCGGCACCGTGGCCGACGTGGTGCGACTGGACGCCAACAACCGGCGGCTTGTCGCGCAGGGATTGAAGCGCGTGCGTGCGGGGCGCATGCACGCGGGCGTCGCCGCTCTGTTCGCAGCGGCCGGGCGCGATGCACAACGCGCCAGTGCCTTCGACTTCGGCTTCGCGCTCGGCCCGCGTATCAATGCGGCGGGACGCCTTTCGGACATGACCCTGGGCATCGAATGCCTGCTCACCGATGACCCCGCGCGCGCCACGCAGCTCGCGCAGCAGCTCGATGCCATCAACCGCGAGCGGCGCGAGGTCGAGGCCGGCATGCGCGACCAGGCGGAGTTTCTCCTCGACTCACTGATGCCCGAAGGTGCGCCGCCGCCGGCGCTTGCGCTGTTCGATCCCGAGTTCCACGAGGGCGTGGTCGGGATCGTCGCGAGCCGGCTGAAGGACAGGCTCCATCGTCCGACCTTTGTGTTCGCGCTCGGGCAGGACGGCGCGCTGAAGGGCTCCGGGCGCTCGATTCCCGGCTTTCACCTGCGTGATGCGCTGGACCTCGTGAGCAAGCGGCATCCCGGCGTGCTGCAGAAATTCGGCGGCCATGCGATGGCGGCGGGCTGCACGCTCGCCGAGGAAGCCTTCGACACCTTCGAGCAGGCGCTGCAGCAGGTGGCGGCAGAGTGGCTGGACGATACGACCTTGCAGCGGCGCCTGCGCACGGACGGACCTCTGCAATCCGAGTACTTCGACCCGCTCACGGTGCAGACGCTGGACGCACAGGTGTGGGGGCAAGCCTTCGAGCCGCCTCTGTTCTGCGACGAGGTGGACGTGATCGCACAGAGGCTGGTCGGCGAGCGGCACTTGAAACTGCGGGTGCGCCATCAGGGCACTTTGCGAGACGCCATCTGGTTCGGCCGCATCGAGCCGGTACCCGGACGTGCGCGGCTTGCCTACCGGCTCAGTCTCGACGAGTACCAGGGGCAGCTTCGGGTGCAGATGGTGGTCGAAGCGGCAACGTCGGCGTAAGCCGAACGAGTCGTTGCGCTGCGCGGCCCGTCGTCCCGGGCGGTGGTTAGAGCGCGCAGCTTCTGAAACCCACGAAGAGGGTATCGCGCTCGGGTGGTACGAAGCGCCGGACATGATGGTGCTTGCGCCTGGGCGAGGTCAGCCACGAGCCGCCGCGGACGACGCGCAACCCGCCGTCGCCGGGGGAGGGTGGTGCCTCGAGTCCTGAGGGGCCCGGGGTGAAGCCCGGATAGGCCCTCGTCCGATCGAGCGTCCATTCGCCGGTCTCGCCCCAGACGAATCCCCGCGCCAGCCCCTGCCGCGCAGCAAGCTCCCATTCGGCTTCGGTCGGCAGCCGCCGACCCGCCCATCGGCACCATGCCTCGGCTTCGTAAAAGGTGACATGCATCGCCGGCTGAACTGCCGAGACGCGCTGAAGGAGGCCGCGCCTTTGCAACAGCACGCCGTTGCGCAACTGCTCTACGTAACGTGGGACACGACGTGCCTGTGCCAATGACCATGCCCAGCCCTCGGCGCTCCACCACTGCGCGTCGTCATAGCCGCCGTCGGCCGCGAACTCGGCGAATTGGGCCCAGCTCACCGCCTGTGCATCGATCTCGAACTCCGGCAGCGACAGTTCGTGCGCCCAACGTTCGTTGTCGGGCACGAAGCCGCCCTCGCTGCGCGCGCTGCCGAGCATGAAGCGCTGCGCGGGAAAGAGCAGGGGATCGCGCAGCGCGCGTGCCGGCAGTTCCTCGGGCCACAGTGACTTCTGCAGCGCCGGGTCCAGTCCGGCGGCCTGGGCAAGCGCGGCGAACAGTTCGGGGAGCCGGTCTTCATGCCAAAGGGCAAG
>DASTGE010000168.1:0-6978 GCA_035719405.1 Burkholderiaceae bacterium | reverse complement strand
TCGGGCTCGGCATGCCTTTCACAGAGCCAGTGATGGGGGAGGTGAAGGCGGGTGGCCCGGCAGCGCGAGCGGGTCTCAAGGCCGGCGACCGCGTGATCGCCATTGACGGGCGGCGGGTCGACGACGGCCAGTCATTGCGGGAACGCATTCGAGAGGGCGTGCGCGGCGGCGTGGCAGCGACGCAGGCATGGACCATCGAACGTGGCGGGCAGACGCTGCAACTGCAGGTGCAGCCGCGCGTGGCCGACGAGGGCCAGCGAAAGGTGGGACGCATCGATGCGTATGTGGGCCGGCCACCCGAGATGGTGATCGTGCGGCATGGGCCGGTCGAAGGGCTCGTGCAAGGTGCGCGCCGAACCTGGGAGGTGTCCGTCCTGACGCTCCAGATGATGGGCCGCATGCTCACCGGCGAGGCCTCGCTGAAGAACCTGAGCGGTCCGCTGACGATCGCCGATTACGCCGGCCAGTCCGTTCACGAGGGGCTGGCCTACTACCTGGGCTTCCTTGCGCTGGTGAGCGTGAGCCTCGGGGTGCTGAACCTGCTGCCGCTGCCCATGCTCGATGGGGGCCACCTGATGTATTACATTTTCGAGGCCGTGACCGGACGCCCGGTCTCCGAGCTGTGGCTCAAATGGCTGCAGCGCGGCGGCGCGCTGATCATGCTGCTCCTGATGTCGCTGGCTGTGTCCAACGACGTGGCACGCCTGCTCGGTGTGCACTAGAAGAAATCACGAATCCTTCCCCCACCTGTTGCCGATGCATTTTGCTGAACGCCTGAGCTTCCTGCGCCCTGTCGCTGCTTTCGTTGCCGTTGTCGGCGCAGCGCATTCCCCGCTTGCGCTGGCCGTCGAACCCTTCACGGTGAAGGACATCCGCATCGAAGGCCTGCAGCGCACTGACCCGGGCACGGTCTTCGCCGCCTTGCCCTTTCGCGTTGGCGAGAATTACACCGACGAGAAAGGAGCGGCCGCGCTTCGTGCCTTGTTCGCAACCGGCTTGTTCAAGGATGTCCGACTCGACATCGAAGGCGAGGTGGTGGTCGTGATCGTCGAGGAGCGGCCCACCATCGCTTCCGTGAGCTTTGTAGGCCTGAAGGAATTCGACAAGGACACGCTGTTGAAGTCGCTGAAGGACGCCGGCATCGGCGAGGGCCTGCCCTTCGACAAAGCCACGATCGACCGCGCCGAGCAGGAGATCAAGCGCCAGTACCTCTCGCGAAGCCTTTATGGCGCAGAGGTGGTCACGACAGTGACGCCCGTGGAGCGCAATCGCGTGAACGTCACGTTCACCATGAACGAAGGCGGGGCGGCGCACATCAAGGAGATCCGGATCATTGGTGCCAAGGCCTTCTCCGAAGGTACTTTGCTCGGCCTGTTCGAGCAGACGACCTCCGGCTGGCTGACTTGGTACACCAAGAACGACCGCTACTCCAGAAGCAAGCTCAACGCCGACCTTGAGACGCTGCGCGCGTATTACCAGAACCGTGGCTACCTCGAGTTCGCGGTCGAGTCCACGCAGGTCACCATTTCGCCGGACAAGCAGGACATCTCGATCACCATCACGGTCAAGGAAGGTCAGCGCTACACGGTCACGGGGGCGCGGCTGGAGGGCGATTACCTCGGCAAAGAGGAGGAGTTCAAGCAACTCGTGACGATCAAGCCCGGCGAGGCCTACAACGCCGAGCAGGTCGCTGCCACCTCCCGCGCCTTCACCGAGCGCTTCGGCACGTATGGCTACGCCTTTGCCCGCATCGACGCGCGTCCCGACATCGATCGCACGACAGGGCAGGTGGCTGTGACCCTGGTCGCGGAGCCGGGAAGGCGCGTTTACGTGCGTCGCATCAACGTCGCCGGCAACACCAGAACCCGCGACGAGGTCGTGCGGCGCGAGTTCCGGCAGTTCGAGTCCTCGTGGTACGACGCGGCCAAGATCAAGCTGTCACGCGACCGCGTGGACCGGCTCGGCTACTTCAAGGACGTGTCCGTTGACACCAATGAAGTTCCCGGTTCGCCCGATCAGGTCGATCTGGTTGTCAACGTCAGCGAGAAGCCGACGGGAAACCTTCTCGTCGGCGCCGGCTATTCGAGCGCTGAAAAGTTGTCCTTGACTGCGTCCATACGCCAGGAGAATGTCTTTGGCTCGGGCAACTATCTCGGCGTGGAGTTGAACACCAGCAAGACCAACCGCACGGTGGTGTTCAGCACGGTCGATCCGTACTTCACCATCGACGGCATTTCACGGGCCATCGACGTCTTTTACCGCACGGTGAGGCCGTTGAATCAGGCCAGCGACGATTACTCCATCGCGACGCCGGGTGCATCCATTCGCTTCGGTGTGCCGTTCACGGAATTCGACACCGTGTTTTTCGGCGCGGGGTTCGAGAGCACGTCGATCAGGGGTCCGGCGCCACCGGAGATCTATCGCCGATACGCGGAGCAGTTCGGCACCACCAGCCGTTCGTTCCCTCTCACCCTCGGCTGGCAGCGCGACGAGCGCGACAGCGCGCTCACCCCGACTCGCGGAAGGTACGAGCGCATCAATATGGAATGGGGCATCGCAGGCGATACGCGCTACCTGCGCAGCAACCTGCAGTACCAGCAATACTGGCCGATCCTCACCAAGTACACCCTGGGTATCAATGGCGAGGTGGGTTGGGGCAAGGGCTTGCAGGGCCGGCCCTATCCGGTCTTCAAGAACTTTTATGCAGGCGGTCTCGGTTCCGTGCGTGGATTCGAGCAGGGGTCGCTCGGGCAGATCGACAACACGGGCGCTTACGTCGGTGGCAACCGGCGCATCAACGTTCAGTCGCAGTTCTACTTTCCGGTGCCGGGCACCGGCAACGACAAGTCGCTGCGCGTCTTCGGCTTCGTCGACGTGGGCAACGTGTGGGGTGAAAATGAAAAAATCAGCGCCAACAGCCTGCGTGCCTCCACTGGCCTCGGCTTGAGTTGGATCTCGCCCGTGGGGCCGCTGCAGTTGAGCTTCGGCCGGCCTTTCAAGTATTTGTCGACGGATAGAATCCAGCGTATCCAATTCCAGATCGGGACTGCGTTTTGATGAATATGACGTCGCTGTTGAAATCACTGGGCCTGGCCGCGGCACTGCTCGCTGCGGGCGCGGCAGCGCAGGCCCAGGAACTCAAGATCGGCTACGTGAACAGCGAGCGCGTGCTGCGCGAGGCCGCGCCGGCCAAGGCCGCGGAAGCCAAGCTCCAAACGGAGTTCGCCAAGCGCGAGAAGGATCTCAACGACATGGCCAATCGACTGAAGGCCGCGTCTGACAAGTTGGAAAAAGAAGCGCCGACCCTGTCTGAGACCGAGCGCAACCGCCGGCAGCGTGATCTCGTCGAGCAGGACCGCGATTTCCAGCGCAAGCGGCGGGAATACCAGGAAGACGTGAGCCAGCGGAAGAACGAGGAGATGGCCGCCATCATCGAGCGCGCGAACCGGGCGATCAAGCAGATCTTCGACAGCGAGAAGTACGACCTGATCCTGCAGGATGCCGTTTTCGCAGGCCCTCGCGTCGACATCACCAAGAAGGTGATCGACGCGCTCAACGCCGGCAAGTGATTTCCGGCCGCGCGCCGGCCGGGCCTGCCGACCATGCCTGAAGTCCAGCTGTCCGACATCGTCACCCGGCTGGGCGGTGAACTGTGCGGGGATCCGTCAACTCGCATTGCTCGCATTGGGCCTTTGCAAAGCGCGACGCTGGACACCATTAGCTTCCTGTCCAACCCGCGCTACCAGTCGCAGCTTGCAGGCACGCGGGCCGCGTGCGTGATTGTCTCGGCGGAAATGCGTGATGCCGCCATCGCGCGCGGCGCGGCTATCGTGGTGCCGGATCCGTACCTTTACTTCGCCCGACTGACGCAGTTCTGGGCGGACCTCGAGCGCCCGAAAGCCGTACCGGGCGTTCACGCCAGCGCAGTCCTCGAGGAGGGTGCTGTCGTCGAGCCGGATGCCTCCATCGGGGCGATGGCCTTCGTCGGCGCCGGTGCATACATTGGCCCCAAGGCGATCATCGGCGCGCAATGCCATGTAGGTCCGCAAGCGCGTGTGGGCGCTCAGACGCGGCTCGCGCCGCGCGTCACGGTGCTCGACCGCTGTGTCATTGGTGCACGCGGCATCCTGCACAGTGGCGTGGTCATCGGGGCCGATGGCTTCGGCTTCGCGCCGACGGAAGGCCGCTGGGAAAAGATCGAGCAACTCGGCATCGTGCGCATTGGTGACGATGTCGAGATCGGGGCCAACACCTGCATTGACCGCGGCGCCCTCGATGAAACGGTTATCGAAGATGGCGTCAAGCTGGACAACCTGATCCAGATCGGCCACAACGTGCGCATCGGTGCCTACACTGCCATTGCAGGGTGCACGGGCATTGCCGGCAGCGCGAGGATCGGCAGCCACTGCATGATCGGGGGCTCCGTAAACATCATGGGGCATATCGAGATCGTGGACGGCGTGACCGTGTCTGCCTGCACTTTCGTTTCGCGATCCATCCTCAAGCCGGGCCATTACAGCGGCTCCTGGCCGTTCGAGCAAAATGCGTCCTGGGAGAAGAACGCGGCCACCTTGAGAAACCTGTACGCGCTGCGCGAGCGCGTGCGGGACCTCGAGAAGAAGATTGAATGATGGACATCCACGAGATTCTGAAGAAGCTGCCACACCGCTATCCGATCCTTCTGGTCGATCGTGTGCTGGAGGTGGACAAGGGCAAGCGCATTCGGGCGTTGAAGAACGTCACGGTCAACGAGCCCTATTTCGTTGGCCATTTCCCGCGCCGGCCTGTCATGCCCGGTGTGCTGATGCTGGAGTCCATGGCCCAGGCAGCGGCGTTGCTGTCCTTCGTCTCTCTTGAAAAAGAGCTCGACGACGACGCGGTCTACTACTTTGCAGGAATCGACGGTGCGCGGTTCAAGCGGCCTGTCGAGCCCGGAGACCAGTTGATCCTCGACGTCACGCTCGATCGCATGAAGAGCGGCATTCTGAAGTTCAGCGCCAAGGCGCTCGTCGGCGAAGAGATCGCGTGCGAGGCCGGACTGATGTGCACCATGCGAAAGGTGGGCTGATGCCGGCTGTTCATCCCACGGCCGTCGTCGACGCCGGTGCGGAGTTGGCAGAGTCGGTGATAGTCGGCGCGTATGCGGTCATTGGAGCCCGCGTGCGCATCGGCGAAAACACCCGCATCGGGCCGCACTGTGTGATCGACGGCCCCACCACCATCGGCCGCGACAACCGCATCTATGGTCACGTCGCGCTTGGCGGGGATCCTCAAGACATGAAGTACCGCGGCGAGCCGACCGAGTTGGTCATCGGTGACCGCAACACGATCCGCGAGTTCTGCACCTTCAGCCGAGGCACCGCACAGGACGTGGGCGTGACACGCATTGGCGACGACAACTGGATCATGGCCTATGTCCACATCGCTCACGATTGCCAGGTGGGCAGCCGGACGATCATGGCCAACAGTGCGACGCTCGCTGGCCACGTGCATGTGGGTGACTGGGCCATCGTGGGCGGCTTGAGCGGTGTGCATCAGTTCAGCAAGGTCGGCGCCCATGCCATGATCGGCTTTCAGAGCCATGTATCGCAGGATGTACCGCCTTTCATGACCGTGGCCGGCAATCCGCTGGCAGTTCACGGATTCAATGCGGAAGGACTGCGCCGCCGCGGTTTCTCGCGAGAGCGCATGGCGCAGGTCAAGCAGATGCATCGCCTTCTGTATCGCGAGGGGCTGACGTTGGAGCAGGCACGCGACAGCATCGCGGCGCTCAAGGGCTGCGTGCCCGACGGGGATGCCGACGTGCAGCTGCTGCTTGACTTCCTCGCCGCGTCCACGCGCGGCATTGTTCGTTGACGCCGCCTGCACGATGCGCTTCGGCATGGTGGCGGGCGAAGCCTCCGGCGACTTGCTCGCCGGGCTGCTGCTCGGTGGGCTCGTGCAACGCTGGCCCGGCCTGCAAGCCGCGGGCATCGGGGGTCCTCGCATGGCCGAGCACGGCTTTGAGGCCTGGTGGCCCTATGACAAGCTGGCCGTGCGCGGCTATGTCGAGGTGCTTCGGCACTATCGCGAGATCGCACGAATCCGTGAGCGGTTGGCAGGGCGTCTTCTTGACGAGCGTCCCGATGCCTTCATCGGGATCGACGCTCCCGATTTCAATCTCGGTCTGGAAGCCCGCCTCAAAGCCGCTCGCATCAAGTCGATCCACTTCGTATGTCCGTCGATCTGGGCGTGGCGCGGTGGCCGGGTGCGCAAGATCGCGAATTCGGTCGACCATTTGCTGTGCCTGTTCCCTTTCGAACCCCAGCTTCTCCTGCGGCACGGCATTCCTGCAACTTATGTAGGGCACCCGCTGGCTGACGAGATCCCGCTGATTCCGCCGCGCGAGGCAAGTCGTCGCGCACTGGGCTTGAGCGACAGCGAGACTGTGGTGGCGCTGCTGCCCGGCAGCCGGCGCTCGGAGATCGAGTACATCGCACCGCTGTTCCTGCAGACCGCCTTGCGCCTTCACGCCGCCAGGCCCGAGCTTCGTTTCGTGCTGCCTGTCGTGTCGGGGCTGCGTCCCCTGGTCGCGCCGCTGGTTTCCACCCATGCGCCGCAGCTGCCGCTGAAGCTTCTCGACGGTCATTCGCACGAGGCCCTTGCAGCCTGCGATGTCACGCTGATCGCCAGCGGAACGGCAACGCTGGAAGCGGCGCTGTTCAAGCGGCCGATGGTCATTGCCTATCGCATGCACCCCGTGAGCTTCCAGATCATGAAGCGCATGAAGTACCAGCCTTGGGTCGGTCTGCCGAACATCCTGTGCGAAGATTTCGTCGTGCCTGAGCTGCTGCAGGGCGACGCGACGCCCGAGGCGCTGTCGCGCGAGGTGCTCGCCTGGCTCGACGATTCCGCGCGTGCGGTGTCGCTGCAGCAGCGCTTCGTTGAACTTCATGAGCGGCTGCGCTGCGATACGGCGCGCCGGGCCACTGATGCCAT
>DASTGE010000167.1:0-4272 GCA_035719405.1 Burkholderiaceae bacterium | reverse complement strand
GCCTTCTATACAACGACGCATTCCGCGCCTCCCTGGGGGATCGACACCCGCAGGCGTTGGGTGAGCCGGCGCAGATCGTCTGGGGCGAAGCGTGGCGGCGCCTCGAGCCGCAGCTGTCCGCGCTGCGTGACGAGGGGCCTTTGGAGGCCACGCTCGGCACGGGGCCACTGTCGTTCACGACCCTTCCCGACGCCCCGGCCGGCACGCTCCTGTGCACCCTCGGTGACGCGGCCGGCGACAGCGTGTGGGCCGCACTCGATGCCGCTCATGCAAACCCGGGCGAGTCGCGTCCCCGAGTGCTGGTCGCAGGCGATGATCCTGTGCAGTGCGAGCAGGTTCGACGCATGCTCGAGCGCGGGTACGAAGTCCACGTGACGAGTGACAGCGAGCAGGCGCTGGATGCCGCGCGCGTCGACCCTCCCGACTTGCTGCTGGTTCAGGCTGCGCTGCGCGGTCACGACGCGCTCGCCATCGTGCGCGAACTGCGCGCTGATGAACGCACCGCATGGCTGCCTGTGATCATGCTGCCGTCGCGGGCCGGCACGCCTGCCCGCGCCGACTGCGTGCGGGCAGGGGCCGACGACGTGCTGGGGATCCCGTTGTCCGCGCGTGAGCTGATGACACGGACCGCCGCCGCGATGAAGGTCGCGCGGGTGCGTCGGGAGGCAATGCAGCGCGAGGCACAGCTGAAGGCCGAGACGGCCAGCGTGCTCGACAGCATCGGAGAAGGCTTCGTCTCGCTCGACGCGGAGATGCGCATGCGCTATGTGAATGCGGCCGCGGAGCGGCTGTACCGGATCGACCGCCGTGAGGCGCTCGGCCGCACGCCCTGGGAAGTGATGCCCTGGCTGCAGTCGACACCGCTGGAGCGCGAACTGCGGCGCGTGCTCGAACGCCGGCAGCCGGCGCACTTTGAGCTCGGGCAGCCCCCAGGCGATCGGTTCTTCGAGGTGCATGCCTATCCCCTGCGGGACGGGCTGGCCGCGTATCTGCGTGACATCAGCCTGCGCAAGGAGAGCGAACGACGGCTGCGCGACGAGGTCCGCCTGAGCGAGACACTCAGCCGCATCAGCCGCATCCTGGCAACTGAGTTGGACATCGTCGTCATTGCGCAGTCGGTCGTCGACGGCGCGTCCGAGCTGACCGGCGCTGTGCATGCGGCCTTCTTCTACACACTCAACGACGCGTCGGGCGATGGCACGATGCTGCGAGTCGTTTCCGCACTTCCCGGCGTGCCGCGCGAGCGGGTCGTCGGCGAGGCGAGGCCCGGCGACAAGGCGCTTCTGGATGCGACCTTCGGGGCCGATGCAGCCGCCGTGCGCGCGGACGATGTGAAGCGCGAGGAGCGACAGGTCGCCGCCTTGCCCTTCGGCGGTTCTTCCGGCAAGCCACAGTCGATCAGCAGCTATCTTGCCGTCCCGGTCATTCGAGGCACGAAAGGGGTGATCGGCGGACTCTTCCTCGGGCATCCCGAAGCCGGGGTGTTCACCGAGCGTCATGCAGAACTGGTGGCTGGCGTTGCCGCGCAGGCGGCCGTCGCGATCGACAAATCACGCTTTTACCATCGCCTTCGCGACACCGCGGACCGACTGTCCCTTGCGCTGTCGGCCGCGGGGCTGGGCGACTGGAGCTGGGATGCGACCTCCGATCTGGTGACGATGTCGGAGCGTGCTGCAGAGATTTTTGGCATCCCGCCCGGCCCTTCCATGACCTGGACGGCCATGCAGCAGTTGCTGCACGAGGACGACCGCGCGGCGGCTCACGAAGCCGTGATCCGCAGCGCCGGGACGGGGGAGCGCTACTCGGCGGAATACCGGGTGCGCCGCCCGACCGATGGGGTCGAGGTCTGGGTGCTTGCCAGCGGCATGCCTCAGCGCGAGACGGCGGAGCGCGGAGCCGGCATGCTGGGCGTGGTGCAGGACATTACCGCGGCGAAGCAGATGGAGCGCGAACTGCGCGAACGCGCGCGCGAGCTGGCGGAGGCCGACCGGCGCAAGGACGAGTTCCTCGCAACACTCGCACACGAGCTGCGCAATCCGCTGGCGCCGCTGCGCAACTCGCTGGAGATCCTCCGTCGTGCGGGCAACAACGAACGCTTGCGTGATCAGGCGCAGTCCATCATGGGCAGGCAGGTCATCCAGATGGTCCGGCTGATCGACGAGCTGATCGACATTTCGCGCATCACGAGCGGGAAGATCGAACTCAAGTGCGAGAACGTGCCGCTGCGGGCCGTGGTCGATTCGGCTCTGGAGATCGCGCGTCCGCTCATCGACGAGCGGCAGCAAAAGCTCGAGGTCGAGTTGCCGCCCGAGCCGCTGCACCTGCATGTCGACCGCACGCGGATGGCGCAGGTGTTGTCGAACCTGCTGCACAACGCGGCGAAGTACAGCGATGCGCAAGGCCACATTGTTCTTCGAGCGCAGCGGCTGACCGACGGTGACCTTGTCATCGCAGTGCGCGACCGCGGCGTCGGCCTTGCGCCTGACATGCTGCCGAAGGTATTCGAGATGTTCGTGCAGGTCGGGCGGCCTCTGTCACCGGGGCAGGTCGGCCTGGGTGTGGGGCTCACCCTCGCGCGGCGGCTCGCCGAGCTTCACGGCGGTTCGCTTCACGCCTACAGCGAAGGCCTGGGCTGCGGCAGTGAGTTCGTCATCCGCCTGCCCGCCAGATGTGTGCTCGAACATGCTCCTGCGGCTGTCACAGGGGCTGCGCAGGTGGAGACGCCGTCGGCATTCCATCGTGTGCTGGTCGTCGACGACAACGTCGATGCGGCCGAGAGCCTCGCGGCGCTGCTCAAGCCCGACGGCCATGAGGTCGAGGTCGTGCATGACGCGCAGGAGGCACTTGCCTCGGTCCGGCGCTTCGAGCCCGACGTCGTGCTGCTGGACATCGGGCTGCCGGGAATGGATGGCTATGAGGTCGCGCGACGTATCCGGCAGGCAGTCCACGGTGTGCGCGTGACTCTGGTGGCGACAACAGGATGGGGTCAGCAGAAGGATCGCGATCGCTCGCGTGATGCGGGCTTCGACCACCACCTGGTGAAGCCTGTGGACCCTCAGGCGATCCGGCGCCTGCTGGCAGATCTGCCGCCTGCGGCGTCCCGGCTCCCTGCACCGGGCGCTGGCTCATCCATGGCGTCGTCCGGGGAAGACATGGGACCGGGCCGTGTGCTCGTCGCCGACGACAACGAACTCGTCCGTGAATCTTTCGTGCAGCTGCTGCGCAGCGAGGGCTACGAAGTGCGAACCGCCATCGACGGCTTGCAGGCCGTGAAGGTGGCGGAGGAATGGCATCCGCAGGTCGTGCTGCTCGATATTCACATGCCGCGCCTGAACGGCCTGGACACTGCGCGACGGCTGCGCGCCAGTCACCCTTCCGACGAGATGACGCTGCTGATGATGAGCGGCATGTCGCTCAACGAGCACTGGATCAAGCTCGCGAAGTCGGCAGGCTTCGACGATTGCATCGACAAGACCTCGGACCCGCAGACATGGCTGGGTCGCCTGCAGGATCGACGACCGACGGCGAGTGCCGCATCCGGATCGTGATGAACGCGGCTGGTTTGTGGAGTCGCTGGACTCAAAACCGCTCGTGTTCGCCCAGGTACCGCCATTGTCCCTGGGGCAAGTTCCCGAGCACCACGCTGCCGATGCGTACACGCTTGAGCCCCAGCACCTTGAACCCGACGAGTTCGCACATGCGCCGGATCTGGCGCTTGCGTCCCTCACGCAGTACGAAGCGCAGCTGGTCCTCGTTCTGCCAGCTGACCTTCGCGGGCTTCAACGGCTTGTCATCGAGAGTGAGGCCATGACGCAGCAGCTGCAGTGCGTCGGGGCGGACGGACCCGGGGGGCAGGGGAGCCACGCGCACCAGATATTCCTTTTCGATGCGGGAGTCATCGCCGATCAAGGTGCGGGCGACGCGCCCGTCCTGCGTCAGCACGAGCAGCCCGGTGGAGTCGATGTCGAGCCGCCCGGCGGGGGCGAGGCCTCGCAGCTGCCCCGGATGGAAGGGGCGGCGCGTCGGATCGGCGCGCCAATGGTTGTTGGCAGTCACGAGGGCTGCAGCCGGCTGGTATCCATCTTCGGCCTGACCGCTCACGTAGCCGATCGGCTTGTGCAAAAGGATGGTGACGCGCCGGGCCTGCTGCTGACGGGCGGCCGGGTCGATCTCGATATGCTGGTGCGGCAGCACACGCTGCCCGAGCACCGCCACCTGGCCGTCGACCCGGACCCAGCCGGCTTCGATCCATTCGTCGGCCTCGCGCCGTGA
>DASTGE010000166.1:0-7063 GCA_035719405.1 Burkholderiaceae bacterium | reverse complement strand
GGTCGGCGGGCTACTTCCCGCCCACGCGCCGGATGGACTCGATCTTCACCGTGGTGACCGGCACGTCGCCCATGCCGCCGCGGTTGCCCGTCGGCACGGCCTTGATCTTGTCGACCACGTCCATGCCCTCGACGACCTTGCCGAACACCGCGTAGCCGTTGCCATCGCGAGCCTTGTCGCCATCGAGGAAAGGATTGTCGACAACGTTGACGAAGAACTGGGCTGTGGCCGAGTTGGGGTCCATCGTGCGTGCCATCGCAAGGGTGCCGCGGACATTGCTCAAGCCGTTGCGGCTTTCCAGGGGAATCGGGGCCCGTGTCGGCTTTTCCTTCATGTCGGCCGTGTAGCCGCCGCCCTGGATCATGAAGGTCGGGATCACGCGGTGGAAGATGGTTCCGTCGTAGTGGCCCGCCTTCACGTACTGCACGAAGTTGTCGACCGTCTTGGGCGCCTTTGCCGGGTCCAGCTCGACGACGATGTCGCCTGCGCTGGTCGAGAAACGAACCTTCTGGGCCCAGGCAGGTGCCGCGGCAAGCAGGGCGGAGGCGATCAATGCGGGAGCGAGGATGCGATGCGCTTTCATCGTTCGGACTGCGTCCTTCTGGTCGTAAGAGGCGGCGATTGTCGTTCAGGATCCCGATGCATCGCCTGAAGACCGCAACAGCAGGTCGCGCGTCAGACGCAGCTTGCGTTGTCGGGAAGGGGTGTTGGCGCCGCTGTGCTCGTAAGCCTGCACGGCCAGGCGCAGGTAAACATCACCGAGGTTCTCATAGGCCGTGGCGTACCTGGGGTCGTTTCGCAGCGCGGCCTCCAGCGCGTCTCGCGCCTTGTCGAACCGGCCTTCGGCGGCGTACAGCACCGCCAGATTGTTGAAAGGCTCCGCAAGCCCGGGGAAGTCCTGCGTCAGCCGTTCGTAGACCACGATCGCCTCGGCGGGCCGCTGCTGCTCCGCCAGCATGACGCCCTTGAGGAAACGCAGATCCGCGTCGTCCGGCTTCGAGGCGAGGGCGGCATCGAGCCGCTGCATCGCCTGTGCGGTCTCGCCGGCGCGATACATGCGCTCGATTTCTGCACGCATGTCGGCTTGAGCGAACGCGGCGGCCGCTGTCAGCGCAAGCGCAAGCGCAACGAGCAACTGGCAGGGCCGAAGGCGTGCGGACATGAAAGGGTATCAGGGAAGTTGGTTGCAGGCGCACTGCGTTCGAAGAGTCTCGCGGACGCGGCCTGCCGCTATACTCGCTCGATTGTATCGACGCCTCCAAGCCCTCGTGCCCAAGCATCATTGTTGCTGCCGGCGACGTCTGCTGCGGTGTCGCCCGCGATCCTGCACTCATGCAGCCGTTCCTATTCAAATCCGCCGGCCCGGCAGCGCCGCATAGCGTGCAACACCCCACCGCCTGCGCACGCTGTCGTTGCTGACTTGGCTGTCCCTCGCGCATTTGCGCGTTTTCGGGCGCGCCCTTCAAGCGCCTTCCGAGCCGCATCGCGGCAATCGTGTGATCTTCTCTCGTCCGGTCGATGACCCTGCGTATCCACAACACGCTGTCCCGCGAACTGGAAGCCTTCCAGCCCCTCGAGCCCGGCCATGTGCGCATGTACGTCTGCGGCATGACGATCTACGACCTTTGCCACATCGGCCACGCGCGGATGATGATGGCCTTCGACGTCGTATACCGGTGGCTGCGCACGCTCGGCTTCCGGGTCACGTACGTTCGCAACATCACCGACATCGACGACAAGATCATCAAGCGTGCGCTTGAGCGGGGCATCCCCATCCGCCAGCTCACCGATGAGATGCTGGCGGCGATGCACCAGGACATCGGTGCCCTGGGCATCGAGCCTCCCACCCACGAGCCGCGGGCGACCGAATACGTGCCCCAGATGCTCTCCATGATCGGCACCCTGGAGCGCAACGGCCTTGCCTATCGCACCCCGGCCGGCGACGTGAATTTCGCTGTACGCAAGTTCCCCGGCTACGGCAAGCTCTCAGGCAAGTCGCTCGACGAGGTGCGTGCCGGCGAGCGCGTCGCGGTGCTCGAAGGCAAGGACGATCCGCTCGACTTCGTCCTGTGGAAAGCCGCCAAGCCCACCGAGCCGGATGACGCGAAGTGGACCAGCCCCTTCGGGCCAGGGCGGCCGGGATGGCACATCGAGTGCTCGGCGATGAGCTGTGCGCTGCTCGGCGAGCACTTCGACATCCATGGTGGCGGCATGGACCTGCAGTTCCCGCATCACGAGAACGAAATCGCCCAAAGCGAGGGAGCCAGCGGCAAGCCTTTCGTCAACGTCTGGATGCACAACGGCTTCGTCAACGTCGACAACGAGAAGATGTCGAAGTCGCTCGGCAACTTCTTCACCATTCGCGATGTGCTGCGGCACTACGACGGCGAGACGTTGCGCTTCTTCATCGTGCGTTCGCATTACCGGAGCCCCTTCAACTTCAGCAATGCGAACCTCGAAGACGCACGCCATGCATTGCGCCGGCTCTACACCGCACTCGATTGCGTCCAAGAGGTGCCGCTTGCAGATGTCGACTGGTCGCAGCCGCACGCGCAGGCATTCCGGGCGGCGATGAACGACGACTTCAATACACCGGTGGCGGTATCGGTGTTGTTCGAGCTCGCTCACGAGCTCAACCGCACACGATCGTTGGAGACGGCGTCGATGCTCAAGGCCCTGGCCGCAACGCTCGGACTGCTGCAGCAGGCGCCACGCGCGTTCCTGCAGGCAGGCACGACCATCGACGAGACGACCATTGCGCAGATGATCCAGGCTCGCGCTGACGCCAAGAAGGCGCGCGATTTCGCGGAGGCCGACCGCATTCGCAAGGAGCTCGGGGAGCAGGGCATCGAGCTCAAGGACACGCCGCAAGGCACCACCTGGGTCAAGTGCTGACATGGCCCGCTCGGCATCGGCGGGCGTCACGCCTGACTATTGGGACGAGGCCTGCAAGCACCTCGTGCGGCGCGACCGCGTGATGAAGAAGCTGATCCCGCAGTTCGGCGAGGCGCGCCTGCAAAGCCGGGGCGACGCCTTCACGACTCTGGCCAGATCCATTGTCGGTCAGCAGATTTCGGTGAAGGCGGCACAGTCCGTGTGGGAGAAGTTCGCCGCAGCCGTGGGTGGACCATCCACGCGCGTCGCACCTTCTGCCGTATTGAAGCTGGACGCGCTCACGATGCGCGCCGCCGGCCTTTCGGCTCGCAAGACCGAGTACCTGTTCGACCTCGCGCGGCATTTCGAATCCGGCCTTGTCCATGTGCGGCAATGGCAGCAGATGGACGACGAGGCCATCATCGAGGAACTGGTGGCCATTCGCGGCATCGGTCGCTGGACTGCCGAGATGTTCCTCATCTTTCACCTCATGCGCCCCAATGTCCTTCCCCTGGACGACGTCGGGCTGTTGAAGGGGATTTCGCTCAACTACTTCAGCGGGGAGCCGGTGTCGCGTGCGGAAGCGCGCGAGCTGGGCGAGGCCTGGTCACCGTTCCGGTCGGTTGCCACGTGGTACGTCTGGCGCAGCCTTGACCCGCTGCCTGTCGATTACTGAAAATTCTCCATATGAGCAAACGACACTTCCTCGATTTCGAGCAGCCCATTGCCGAACTCGAATCGAAGATCGAGGAGCTGCGCTATGTGCAGAGTGAGTCTGCGGTCGACATCTCCGAGGAGATCGAGCGGCTCGACAAAAAGAGCCAGCAGCTGACGAAAGACATCTACGCGAACCTTTCGCCTTGGCAGGTGACGCAGATCGCCCGGCATCCGCAGCGCCCGTACACCCTCGACTACGTCAACGACATCTTCACCGACTTCCAGGAACTGCACGGCGACCGGGCGTTCGCCGACGACCAATCGATCGTCGGCGGTCTGGCGCGTTTCAACGGTCAGGCCTGCATGGTGCTCGGGCACCAGAAGGGGCGCGACACCAAGGAACGCGCGGCCCGCAATTTCGGCATGCCGCGGCCCGAGGGCTATCGCAAGGCGCTTCGCCTGATGAAGCTTGCCGAGAAGTTCGGCATGCCGCTGTTCACCTTCGTCGACACACCGGGTGCCTATCCCGGCATTGGCGCGGAGGAGCGCGGACAGTCCGAAGCCATCGGCCGCAGCATCTTCGAGATGGCGCAGCTGGAAGTGCCGATCATCACGACGATCATTGGCGAGGGCGGCTCGGGCGGCGCCCTGGCGATCAGCGTCGGCGACCAGGTTCTGATGCTGCAGTACTCGGTGTACTCGGTCATCTCCCCCGAGGGATGCGCCTCGATTCTCTGGAAGACGGCCGATCGCGCGTCCGATGCGGCTGAGGCGCTCGGCATTACCGCACACAGGCTGAAGGCGCTGGGGCTGATCGACAAGATCGTGAGCGAGCCGATCGGCGGCGCGCACCGTGACCAGAAGCACATGTCCTCGCAACTCAAGCGTGCCTTGAACGATGCGCTGAGGCAGGTGATCGACCTGAAGCCCAAGGATCTGCTGGCCCGGCGCCACGAACGCCTGCAGGCCTACGGGCGCTTCGGCGACACGAAGGAGCGCTGACGCTCGGGAAGGCGCGCGTGAAACCGGCCCCACCCTGCGTCGGCGTCGCCTGCAGCGGCGGGCGCGATTCGATGGCCCTGCTGCATGTGACGCTGGAGCAGGCCAAGGCGCTCGGGCTGCGCGTTGTCGCACTCCATGTGCACCACGGTTTGCAGCCGCAAGCCGATGAATGGCTGCGGCATGTGGAGCAGCTGTGCTCGCAGTGGAAGGCCGAAGGCCGCCCTGTTGAATTTCGTGCGCACCGCCTGCAGGGCTCACCGACAGGCGGCGAAAGCGTCGAGGCATGGGCCCGCAGAGGACGCTACGAGGCATTGGGCGCGATGGCGCGGGAGGCCGGGGCATGTCTCGTGCTGCTTGCCCATCATCGGCGCGACCAGGCGGAGACATTCGTGCTGCAGGCGCTGCGCGGGGGCGGGGCCGCAGGCCTCTCGGCAATGCCACGGCTGGTCGTTCGTGACGGGATCGCGTGGGGCCGGCCCTGGCTCGAGCTGCCTCGGAATGCGATCGAGGCCTATATGGAGCTTCATGGGCTTCGACATGTCGATGACCCGAGCAACGAGGCCGAGCGACATGCGCGGAACCGGCTGCGGGTGCAAGTGTGGCCGGGACTCATTCGCGGCTTCCCTGATGCCGAGGTTGCGCTCGGGATGGCCGCCGAACGTGCACAGGAGGAGGCTCGCTGCCTCCAGGAGCTGGCCGCTCTCGACTTGTCCGGGATGGTCGACGGCGAGGCGCTCGACCTTCGTGCATGGGCCAGCCTGTCGAGCGCGAGACGCGCGAACGCGCTGCGGGCGTGGTACCGGGGCAGGTCGGGGCGTGGCGCACCGCAGACGCTGATTGCGCGGCTCCTTGAAGAACTGACCTCTGCCAACGGCCCATCGCACTGGCCGGCTGACGGGGGCGAACTCAGATGCTATCGAGACCGGCTCGAATGGCATGCAGGGGCTCCACGGATCCGGTCGGTTCACGAAGACTCTGCGCAAAGCTTTTGCTGCTCAGAGCCCGGCATCTACAGACTGTCGCGCTGGGAAGGTGCGTTGCAGGTCGATGTCGTGTCCGAAGGGGGCGTTGCGCGGCGGTGGCTCGAGCGTGGTGGCGAACTGCGCGCTCGTGTCGGTGGCGAGCGTTTTCAGCGGCATCCGAAAGGCATTCCGCGCAGTCTGAAGAAGGAGTACCAGGCTGCCGGCATTGCCGCATGGCAGCGGGACGGGCCGCTCCTGTATTGCGACGGGCAGCTCGTGTTCGTGCCTGGCTTGGGCATCGACGCCCGTGCTGTCGCGCCGCGTGACGAGCCGCAATTCGGACTGCGCTGGCGGTCCGACGGCTGAGGCGCCTGCGGGGCAGGTCGTGGCGACGGATAGAATCGCGGGCTCGCGGTCCTTCGCATCGCACGCAGTTTCATTTGCTGCACCAACGCCATGGCATTGATCGTTCACAAATAC
Organism: Burkholderiaceae bacterium; assembly: GCA_035719405.1. Lineage (GTDB taxonomy): Bacteria > Pseudomonadota > Gammaproteobacteria > Burkholderiales > Burkholderiaceae_C > CAMLIZ01. The sequence continues at coordinate 1,088 of DASTGE010000166.1, read as the reverse complement.
GGCGGTACGTCGATGGGCTCCACCGAGCGCATCCGCAACGTCGCCAAGAGGGTCGCAAAATGGGTCCGTGCCGGCCACCGCCTGGTGGTTGTTCCTTCGGCCATGAGCGGCGAGACCAACCGCCTGCTCGCGCTCGCCAAGGAGCTCTCGCCAGAGAAGTCGACGCCCGAGCTGAACCGCGAGTTCGACATGATCGCTTCCACAGGCGAGCAGGTGTCTGTCGGGCTGCTCGCGATCGCGCTGATGTCCGAGGGCATCCACGCTGTGAGCTACACGGGATGGCAGGTTCCCGTCGAGACCGATTCGGCCTTCACCAAGGCGCGCATCCAGCGCATCGACGACGCCAAGGTACGGGCCGATCTCAACCAGGGCCGGGTCGTCATCATCACCGGCTTCCAGGGCATCGACCCCGAGGGCCACATCACGACGCTGGGCCGCGGCGGCTCTGATACGTCTGCTGTGGCGGTCGCGGCCGCGATGAAGGCCGATGAGTGCCTGATCTACACCGATGTTGACGGGGTTTACACCACAGATCCGCGCGTCGTGCCCGAGGCGCGTCGACTGAACAAGATCACCTTCGAGGAAATGCTCGAGATGGCGAGCCTGGGCTCCAAGGTGCTGCAGATCCGATCGGTCGAATTCGCAGGCAAGTACCGCGTGCCTCTGCGCGTGCTGTCGAGCTTCACGCCGTGGGACATCCCCCTGGAAGAGGAGGCCCACTCGGGCACGCTGATCACTTTCGAGGAAGACGACAAGATGGAACAGGCCGTTGTTTCCGGCATCGCGTTCAACCGCGACGAAGCCAAGCTCACCGTGATGGGCGTGCCCGACAAGCCCGGCATCGCCTACCAGATCCTTGGCCCGATCGCCGATGCCAACATCGACATCGACGTCATCATCCAGAACGTCTCGCACGACGGCAGGACCGACTTTTCCTTCACCGTGCCGCGCAACGACTACGCGCGCACGATGGATCTGCTGCAGAACACGGTCGGCCCGGCCACCAATGCCAGCAAGGTCGTCGGCGACCCGAAGATCTGCAAGGTCTCGATCGTCGGCATCGGCATGCGCTCGCATGTCGGCGTGGC
>DASTGE010000165.1:0-9204 GCA_035719405.1 Burkholderiaceae bacterium | reverse complement strand
GGATGGAGGGATGGCGCTTGACGACCTTGAACTTGCGGATGTCGCCGCCGTACTCCTCCAGCCGCTTCACGGCCCACGGGCTCAAGACGCGGCTAAGGTATCGGCGAGGAATGCCATATTCCTTTTCGAGGATCGGGCCGTCTTCGTTGGGATCGAACAGCCCGAGCGGCGACTCGTTCACTGGCGAACCCTTGATCGAGTAGAACGACACCTGCTCCATGAGCTGCTTCAGCCGTTCAGCGATCGAGCTCTTGCCGCCTCCGACAGGGCCAAGCAAATAGAGGATCTGCTTCTTCTCTTCGAGGCCCTGCGCGGCATGGCGAAAGTACGACACCACCTGCTCGATGGAGTCTTCCATGCCATAGAACTCTGCAAAGGCGGGGTAGATCTTGATGATCTTGTTCGCGAAGATGCGCGACAGCCGCGGGTCGTTGCGGGTATCGATCATTTGCGGCTCGCCGATCGCCTTGAGCATTCGTTCGGCGGCCGTCGCATAGGCCAGCGGGTTTCGCTTGCACTCGGCCAAGTAGTCTTCGAGGGATAGTTCCTCCTCGCGGGTACGCTCGTAGCGCGCGGCGAAACTGCTGATCACGTCGTCCATGCGGACCTCCTGTAGGAAGGCGGCGGTGGGTCGTGACGGGCCCCCACCGGCGTCTGGGAAGTTCTGATGAAGTCCGGCCTTGTCCGCCTGTTGGCGTGGCCCGGGCGCCATCAGAGCTTTCCGGTCGTGGCGTGACGATCAGCTCTATGTTTCGTTCTTCCCCCCTACCTCTCCAGTGTCACGGAAAGCGAGGGCCTTTAAGGGCCGAGAAGCATGACGAACATCGTCCAGTTCCCGGCGTCGGATGCCCGTTGTCAGCAAGGACCGTGCCCTGCACAACCCTTGCGGCAGCCGCTTGTTGTTCTTGCATCTAACAACGTCCGGCCTGAGGGACCGGCCTACATCCACCCTGGATGTTGTTGTGCAAACGCGATGAATGCAACTGTGCTCCTAAATCGCGATGCGTGCACGTCGGGACTCGCCGCATGACCGCGAAATATCCCGCGCAACCCGGAGATCATTCGCCTGTGCGAATAGGAAACGGTGTTTATGGGCAGGTACAGCAGGCCTCCTTGCTGCCCGGAGCAGCAAGACTCAGAGGCTGCTAGTCGCGGTCGGTTTCCGACTTCACGCCCATCTTGTCGAGCAGGCCGTTAAGTTCGTCCAGCGATCCGAAGCGGATCGCCACCTCGCCCGCCTCGCCTCGCGAGGTCCGCCGCTGAATACGGATTTGTACTTCCGCCGTAAGCGCGTCAGACAGTTGCTCTTCCAGCCTTGCGATATCGCCCGGCTTCTCGCGCTTCACGCGCAGCAGAGGCGTCTGACGCCCTCCCGCACCGGCGCGGGCGACCAGCCTCTCGGCCTCGCGCACCGAGAGTTTCTTCGCGACGATCTCGTTGGCCGACAGGATCTGCTGAGCACTGTCCAGCGCAAGCAGGGCTCGCGCATGGCCCATATCGAGGTCGCCCGCCATGAGCATCTGTTGCACGGGCGGCGCGAGGTTGAGCAGGCGGAGCAGATTGCTCGCCGCGCTGCGCGAGCGTCCTACTGCCTGCGCAGCCTGCTCATGCGTCAGACTGAACTCCTGGACCAGGCGTTGCAGGCCCTGGGCCTCTTCCAGTGGATTGAGATCCTCGCGCTGGATGTTCTCGATCAGGGCCATGACGGCGGCGGCTTCGTCCGGCACCTGCTTCACAAGCACAGGCACCTCGTCGAGGCCGGCCAGTCGAGCCGCACGCGTTCGTCTTTCTCCAGCAATGATTTCGTAGCGCTCCCCGCCGAGCGGTCGCACCAGAATGGGCTGCATCACGCCCTGCGACTTGATGCTTTCCGCGAGTTCATAAAGCGAGCCCTCGTCCATTCTTGTGCGCGGCTGATAGCGGCCTGGTTCGATCTGGTCGAGCTTGAGCACCGTCGGCTCGCCCTTTCGTACTGGCGAGGCCGCTGCCTCGTCGACTTTCGGACCGAGCAACGCTTCGAGGCCGAGGCCCAATCCTTTGGGTTTCTTTGTCACCATGCTGTGATTGTCGGACACACTGAGAGCACGCAAGCGGAGTCGGGCGGTCACGTTGCTTGCCTTATCCTCTGCAATCCACGACGACGAATATTGGAGAGGTTGACATGAAGCATGCTGTGTTCGTAGACGGCCAGGAAGGCACGACCGGTCTGCGCATCCATGAATACCTCGCCGCCCGCCCTGACATCGAGCTACTGCAAATTGATCCCGAGCGGCGCAAGGATCCGGCGGAACGGGCACGGCTGCTGAACGACGCCGACGTCGCCTTCCTGTGTCTTCCGGATGCCGCCGCGCGGGAAGCCGTCGTACTGCTGAACAATTCGCGCACCTGTCTGATCGACGCCAGTACTGCGCACCGGACCGACCCGTCTTGGGTTTATGGGCTGCCCGAACTCGTTGCGGGGCAGCGTGACAAGCTGCGCAAGAGCCGTCGCATTGCCAACCCGGGCTGTCATGCCAGCGCCTTTGTACTGCTGATTCGCCCGCTGGTCGATGCGGGGCTGGTCGAGCGCGAACTGCTGGTCTCCGCGACATCGCTCACCGGGTATTCCGGGGGTGGGAAAAAGATGATTCAAGCGTACGAGGCGGGGAACGACCCGAGATTGACCTCGCCCCGCCCCTATGGCCTGACGTTGGCTCACAAGCACATCCCCGAGATGCAATCGCACGCCGGGCTCGCGACGCCGCCTGTGTTCCTGCCGATCGTGAGCAATTTCTACAAGGGTTTGGCAGTAAGTGTGCCCCTGCATCTCTCGCAGCTGGCGCCGGGCACGGACGGTGCACGTCTGCACGCCACGCTAGAGCAGCACTATGCCAATGAGCGCTTCATCCGGGTGATGCCCTTATCAGACGCCGCCACGTTGGACGAAGGCTATTTCGATGTCCAGGCGTGCAACGACACGAACCGGGTGGACATCTTCGTCTTCGCCAGCGATTCCCAAGCCCTGTTGATTGCGCGACTCGACAATCTGGGCAAAGGTGCCAGTGGTGCAGCCGTGCAATGCATGAACATCCACCTCGGCCTGGACGAGGGACTCGGGTTGTGAGGCCCGGCTCGCAGATCGCTCCTGCGTCCACCTCACATTGATTTGATTCGGGTTACCATTTCCCGGGCGAATTCAAGGAAGGCTTGTGCCCCTTTCGATGCCGGGTCGAAAACCACACCCGGCTGCCCATAGCTCGGCGCTTCAGCCAGGCGGACATTGCGCGGAATGATGGTGTTGAATACCTTTTCTTTGAAGTGCGCCTTGAGCTGATCGCTGACCTGCTGCTGCAGGGTGATGCGAGGGTCGTACATCACCCGCAATAGTCCGATGATCCTCAGGTCGCGATTGAGATTGGCGTGGACCTGACGGATTGTGTTCACCAGATCGCTCAACCCTTCCAGCGCGAAGTACTCGCATTGCATGGGCACGATCACGCCGTGCGCGCTACACAGTCCGTTGAGCGTAAGCAGGCTCAGCGACGGAGGGCAATCAATGAGCACGAAATCGTAGTCCGACGCAACCTCCTTCAGGGCTCCGCGCAATCGCTCGTTCCTCCGCTCGAGGTGAACAAGTTCCACCTCTGCCCCCGCCAACTCCCGGTTGGCCCCAATCAGCTCATATCCGCCCTTCTCCGAATGGGTCCGCGCCTCGGGGATCGTCGCTGTTTCCAGCAGCACGTCATAGATGGAGTGTTTCAACTCCCGCTTGTCGATGCCCGACCCCATCGTTGCATTTCCTTGTGGATCAAGGTCGATCACCAGTGCGCGCTGCCCCTGGAGCGCCAGGCCGGCTGCCAGGTTCACCGTCGTCGTCGTCTTCCCGACGCCGCCCTTTTGATTGGCAATGCAGAAGATTTGGGCGGTCGTCATGGTGGGGTGTTTCGGTAAAATCTTCTATCAAGACGGAAACCAACGTGGCCAGATCCACCCCGAACAGGGTGGAGCGCAAGCGTAGCGCAGTTCAGGCGGATTGCTGCATTGGGAGGCGCGTCGAACGCATCCAAACAACACAACGCTCTGCCGGCAGCTGTGGGACAAGTATCTGTTCCACGTGAAACACATCGACGTCTTCCGGTAGCGCTCGAATCTGGTCCTCTGGGACTCGACCCTTCATAGCCATCCACACTCCGTCAGACTTAAGCAAATGCCGGGTCAAAGAAACAAAATCGGAAAGTGAGGAGAAGGCTCTTGAGGCAGCAATATCGAAGTTACCTGCTACGTTTTCCACTCGTGCGTGCAATGAGCTGAAATTTTTCAGTTCGAGCTCCACACCCACTTGGCGGAGGAAGGCGGTCTTCTTCGCCACCGCGTCGACACACGTTACCCGCACGGAAGGCAGCAACACAGCGAGCACGACCCCCGGGAAGCCCGCGCCGCTGCCGACATCGACGAGCGACGGAGAGGAAATAGCTTGCACTTGACGGACGACAGCAGGAACGATCGCCAGGCAATCAGCAAGATGAGTGATTAGCATCTGGGGCACATCACGCACCGATGTCAAGTTATAGGTCGCATTCCACCGTTGCAGCAAACCGAGGAACTGAAGCAGTCGTTGGCGCACGTCCGGGTCAAGACTGAGCCCGAGCGCCGTTGAAATCTGCTCGAGTTTCGGCACGATTTCACCGAGAGCGTCTGACGCTGTGCGCTTCAGGATACCCCCCCATTCCTGTTCATATCGCCTACATCTCTCCCGAAGCCTTTAAAGCGCCCCTTCCTCAAATGCACGAGCAAAAGAGATATCGCGGCGGGCGTGACTCCGGAGATACGGGAAGCCTGACCGAGCGTTTCCGGCCTGTGTCTGCTCAATTTCTGGCGAACCTCAATCGACAACGCCTTGATCTGCCCGTAGTCAAGATCCGAGGGCAGGCGTAGGTTCTCGTAGGCGGATGCCCGCTGCACTTCCTCGGTTTGCTTGTCGATGTATCCGGCGTACTTGATTGAGATTTCCACCTGCTCGATTACGGCCGTGGCGACCGCTTCGCCCAACTCTCCCCGCAGCACCTTCCGAGAGATTTCCGAATCAGGCCGACTCACCGCTGCAAGGGCTTCAAGATTCTCGTAGTGCACGCCAGGTCGACGCAAAAGGTCAGCCAAGCTGTACTCGCGCTCGAGCGACCTACCCACGCATCGCTCTGCTTCGCCTGGAGGAACGATTCCGGGATGTATCCACGTGGACTTCAGGCGCTCTGTTTCACGTGAAACAGCCTCTCGCTTGCGACTGAACGCTTCCCAGCGCTCATCGTCGACAAGCCCAAGCCTTCGACCGACCTCCGTCAACCTCATGTCTGCGTTGTCTTCCCTGAGCTGAAGGCGGTACTCCGCCCGACTTGTGAACATCCGGTATGGCTCGGTCACGCCCTTCGTGATCAAGTCGTCCACCAGAACACCCAAGTACGCTTGATCGCGCCGAGGTATCCAGGGCTCCTTTCCCTGAACCTTGAGTGCCGCATTCACGCCCGCGAAGAGCCCTTGAGCTGCCGCTTCCTCATAGCCGGTTGTCCCGTTGATTTGACCCGCGAAGAACAAATTCCCAATCTCCCGCGTCTCGAAACTCGCTCTCAAAGCCCGCGGATCGAAGTAGTCGTACTCAATGGCGTATCCCGGCCGGAGGATATGAGCCCGCTCCAATCCAACCATCGACTGCACGGCCGCCAACTGCACGTCGAACGGCAGAGAGGTTGAAATGCCATTCGGATAGAACTCGTTCGTGTCCAAACCTTCGGGCTCCAGGAAGATTTGGTGAGACTCCTTGCCAGCGAACCGATTGACCTTGTCTTCGATGCTCGGGCAGTAGCGAGGGCCGACGCCCTCGATCACTCCCGTGAACATCGGACTGCGATCGAAGCCGGACCGGATTATTTCGTGCGTCGCCGCGTTCGTATGCGTGATCCAGCAAGGAATTTGCCGCGGGTGCTGTTCAGGGGATCCAAGAAAGCTGAAGACAGGCACTGGATCGAAATCGCCCGGCTGCTCGACAAGCCGGGAGAAGTCGATGCTGCGCCCGTCGATGCGAGGCGGAGTGCCGGTCTTCAGGCGCCCCTGCGGCAGCTTCAACTCCTTCAGTCGGCTCGACAGTGTGACCGCGGGCGGATCGCCGGCCCTACCGGCCGCGTAGTTCTGCAGCCCCACATGGATGCGACCGTCAAGGAAAGTGCCAGCAGTCAGCACGACCGCTTGTGCACGGAACCGAATACCGACCTGCGTGATCGCGCCGACAACACGGTTTCCCTCGATCATCAGGTCGTCCACTGCCTGCTGGAACAGCCACAGGTTGGCCTGATTCTCCAAACGACGCCGAGCGGCTGCTTTGTACAGGACCCGATCCGCCTGAGCTCGCGTCGCCCGTACTGCCGGCCCTTTCGAACTGTTGAGAACGCGGAATTGAATGCCCGCCTCATCCGTCGCCGCTGCCATTGCGCCGCCGAGTGCGTCAATTTCCTTGACCAGATGCCCCTTGCCGATCCCACCGATCGAAGGATTGCAACTCATCTGGCCGAGCGTCTCGATGTTGTGCGTGAGCAGCAAGGTCGCGCACCCCATTCGCGCCGCGGCGAGCGCAGCCTCCGTGCCGGCATGACCACCGCCGACGATGATGACGTCGAATTCCTTGGAATAAAGCACCTGGCGCACCTATCGAAAACCGTCGCGGAAATTGCCGCGGCAATGATGGAATTTTAGGTGGCGGTATTCGCAGGGTAGGGGACTGGGAATAATCGAATTGTGGATTGCCGCCCTTATTGCGGCGCGTGCTGCGTCGCTCCCTCGATCTCCTCCCCGATTCCCGGTATGCCCAACGGAAAGCCGGCCGGCGTGCGCTGCGTCCAGCTCGACGCACAAGACCCCTGCAGCCTCTTCGGGCGCCCCGAACGGCCCGCCGTCTGCGCCTCACTCCGACCATCGGAGGCGATGTGCGGTGCCTCGCGCACTGATGCAACGGATTGGCTGGCGCGACTCGAAACAGCAACGAAACCGAAGTGAGGAGAGATGCAGCCAGCGATGCGCACCAAAAAAAAAGCGCCTGCCGGAGTCCGGAAGGCGCTTCAAGAGAGGGGCCGGCCGAGCGGGCTTGGCCGAGCCGTCCGAACGACCCGCTTCGAACCGTGAGGCTGAAGCCGGCCGCGGGACACGGGAGCCGGCTGTCTAGGCAGCCAAGCGTGTTAACTTCATCCGTTTTACCAGCCTCTATTCGGAAACGTGGTCATGGAGCAGCTCCGGTTGGTGAAACGCGCTGTGGTTGCGCACAACACCATTCCAGCAGCGAGCCCCGTGCTGCGTAACTGTCAGCTCTTACAGGTCAGCCGATCAGACCCAGCTTCAGCGCCTTCAGCACCGCCTGATGCTTGTTGACGCAGCCCAGCTTGTGCATCGCGTTGTTGATGTGGAGCACCGCTGTCCGCTCGCTGATACCGAGGATGGTGCCCACTTCCCATGCGGTCTTGCCCTCCATCGTCCACCGCAGCGCCTCAAGCTCCCGCGGGGTCAGCTTGGGCCGCTCTGGCTGCAGCTCGGGCGCAACCAGGACACGCATCGCGGCGTCTTGCGCATACACGGCGAACAGCTGGACATCAGCCACCAGCCGCGTCAACTCGCCCGGACTTGCAGGCAATGCCTGATCACGCATGACGCCGAGAACGAAATGGCGCCCTTCCGGAAGGTGGAGTGCCATGGCGATACCGGTGGAAAGACCGAAACTGGCCTGCTGCTCCCACTTCGGCATCACGCCTTCAGCCACGTAAGTCTGCTGGCTCCAGACGATCGGGACGCTCTGTCGCTTGCAGTGCTGCATCACTGGATCGAGCTTGACGTCACCCAGGTCCTGGAAGAGCTCGATGTACCGCTCGGGAAGGTTCTCGACGGATATGAACTGAGGCTCGCTCTGCGGCTGGTCGACCACCACCATGGCGGCCATGTGATCAAAGCCCAGCCGTTTGGCGAAGCGGGTCAGCTGGTCCCGAAACTCCCCGGGATCGCGCGACTGCACCACGTCCAGATATTCGCTCTGCAACATGTGTCGACTTCAATACCGCGAGTTTCGAGGGCGCTGATCCATGAACCTGCGCCCTGATAAGGTTTACAGCTGGAAAGTGTGCTGCAGCTGCCGAAAACTGGCGAACAACGTTTCGAGTGGCAGCAATGACCTTTCCTTGGACTCTCCGGGCGTGGCCCGCAGTATTGTGTCAGGCTGGCAGAACCCCTGCCTTGCGCTTCCATCATCTTGCAACACTGGTGTTGAACGCCGGTGAAGGGGACGATCAGCCCCGAACAGGCCAGACGCTGTGGGGCAGCGCGGGGAGCGGCGGGGAAGAGGCCGGTGTGGCGTGGGACTGGGTACAGCTCATGCCCGGTGTCGTGGCAATCGCGGACCCAATGTCAGTCGTCACCAACCTCCGCCTGCTCGGCGCGGAAGGTGAAGTGCTGACTGCATGGGAAGCCGCGCGGCACCTGAACGACATCGTGCACATGCTTCCCTGGCAGCACGAAGTCAATCAGGCACTTGCGTCGCACTGACACCGCAACGGCGAACATGGGAAGCAGCGGCCCCTCCGCGTGAACAACAGGGGCTTGGGTCGGGATCTATCGTGACGATGGTCGACAACAGGAGGTCAGCACCGTGAAGCTCTACTACAGCCCCGGCACCTGTGCTCTTTCGCCCCATATCGTGCTGCATGAAGCCGGCCTTCCATTCGAGGCCGTGTCCATGAGCACGAAGACGCACAAGCTTGCCGACGGCAGCGACTACTACGAGATCAATCCGAAGGGATACGTGCCTGCCCTGGAATTCGACAACGGCGATCGACTTACCGAGGGCCCGGCCATCGTTCAATGGATAGCTGATCAAGTTCCAGACAGGAGACTCACACCGCCCGCGGGGACGATGGAGCGCTACCGCCTGGTCGAGTGGCTCAACTTCATCACCGCGGAACTGCACAAGAGCTACGGGCTCATTTTCAACCCCGCCATGCCTGACGAGGCCAAGTCACTCGTTCGAACCAAGCTCCGCGAACGTTACGAGTACGTTGACCGGCAACTGTCCGGCAGTAAGTTCCTGCTCGGCGATGACTTCAGCGTTGCCGATGCCTACCTGTTCGTCGTAACGCGCTGGGCGCCGAAGGTGCAGGTGGACCTGCATGGGCTGGAGCAGGTAAAGGGGTTCATGGAGCG
>DASTGE010000164.1:0-9414 GCA_035719405.1 Burkholderiaceae bacterium | reverse complement strand
ATCTCGCTCAAGTACAGTATTTGTTCAACCGTCGATTTAACCTGCGATCGATTCTCGACAGGATCGCGAGGGTTGCCTGCAATACGAATCCATGCCCACTTCGAGCCGTTCGCTTAGCTGAACCATCTTGCTGATCAGGTGGCGGGATGTGATCGAGCGATTTGAGCGGCATGCGCCTGCGAGCGTGATGGCGCGAGTGGCGCTGGAGCAGGCATTGCCGGCGGCGTGGGTGGACGAGGTGTTCGAGGCGCATCGCCAGCGACAGTACTCGAGAGAGCTGATGTTCTCGACCATCGTGGAGTTGATGACGCTGGTCACATTGGGGCTTCGACCGTCGGTGCATGCAGCTGCGCGAAAGATGCAGAGCCTGCCGGTATCGATGGCGGCGCCTTACGACAAGCTCAAGCGCACCGAGCCGGCGGTTTTGAGGGAGCTGGTGCGTGGCAGCGCGCAACGCCTGATGCCGATTGCTGAGCAGTTCGATGGACAAGCGAGCTTGCCGGGATGGCAGTTGCGCATCGTCGACGGCAATCACTTGCCGGCCAGCGAAAAGCGGTTGCAGCCGCTGCGTGAGCATCGAGGGGCGGCGTTGCCGGGGCACAGCTCGGTGGTCTACGACCCGGATGTGGGGCTGGTATCAACGCTCTGATGTCAGTGGCTGTCGCCAGGGCCTTCGTCATTGGCCGGTCTGGATGGTAAGCCGTGCCGGGCAGTCGTAACTTGCGACAATGTGCATTATGTCAAATACATGGTGCTGACGGTTGCGTCAGCCCCTCGTCGGCCGGCGGCCACGACTGGCGGCCAAAGTAAGTGCCATTCGACTTAAAGCTGACTTAAAGCGAGCGCACCATCTCTACATGCGGGATGCCCGCCTCCTCGAACAACGGCCCGCGCTCCACGAAGCCTGCCCGGCCGTAGAAGCTTGCGGCACTCACCTGGGCGTGAAGCACCGCCTCGTGATAGCCCTGTGTGCGGGCTGCGTTCATCAGCGCATCGAGCACCGTGCGGCCGATGCGACTGCCTCTCATGGTCTGCGTCACCGCCATGCGGCCGATCTTGGCAACGCCCGGCACATGCTCGATGAGGCGCCCTGTCGCCAATGGAACACCGAAGCGGTTGTACGCGACCGCGTGCGTGCACCCCGGATCCGCGGCGTCCCATTCCAGCTCCGCGGGAATCTTCTGCTCCTCGATGAATACCTCGCGGCGGATGTTCCCGGCGTCGCGCCCCAGTTCATCCCAGGATCCGGCGCGCACCTCCACCATGGGCTTGCCCGCCTCGAACGCCTGGAGCACGTCCCGAAGTTCCTGGGGAACCGGCTTTGAAGTGCGGGTCGACGGATCCGCGAAGACGTAGACCAGTTCCCCGCTCACCAGCAGTTGTTCACCCCGGAACACACCCATGTCGAACAGCATCGATGAATTGCCGATGCGCGCGCAGCGGATGCCGACCTCCAACATGTCGTCGTAATGCGCGGCGTCCTCGTATTCGATGCTGGCCTTGCGAACGAACAGATCACCGCCGAGATACTCCATCGTCTCGTGATACGGCAGCGCGAGGGCGCGCCAGTAGCCGCCGACGGCCGTATCGAAATACATCAGATAGTGCCCGTTGAACACGATCTTCTGCATGTCGACCTCCACCCAGCGCACGCGCATGCGTTCGAGGTGGCGAAATTCTCTTCGTGTCGCAGTCATCTTGCCATCATCGCTCATGCGACCCTGCGGGCCTCAATGACCCGCCCAGGCCTCCTTCAATGCATTTGCCGCCGCCTGCTGTGCGAGCGCGGCTTCAGGAATGGCGCAGGAATGGCGCGGCCCATCTTGATGAAGTCATGGGTCACGCCACGGTACAGCTCCAGTTGGACGAGCACGCTCGCCATTCGCAGCCGGTCTGCATACGCGATTCCCTCGTCGACCAGCGGATCGCACTCTGCCAGCACCACGCATGCCCGCGCGACGCCCTCCCGCTCGGTGGCGAGCAGCGGTGCGAAGCGCCAATCGGTGCGCTGGTGGTGGTCGATGTATTGCGCGAAGAACCATTCGATCGACTCGGCATCGAGCAGGAAGCCCTCGCGGAACAGATGGTGCGAGGGTGTGTCGGCAAAGGCCGCGGTGCCGGGAGTGATCAGAAGCTGCAGCGCGAGCGGCAAGCCGATGTCGCGTGCGTGAAGGGCGCACACGGCCGCGAGCGTCCCGCCGGCACTGTCGCCGCCAATCGCAAGCCGCGAACCGTCGAGGCCGAGCGTGGTGTCGACCGCCAGCCACCGCATCGCGGCCCAGGTGTCGTCCACCGCGACGGGGAACCGATGTTCCGGGGCCAGCCGATAGTCGAGCGACACGACGGCGCCGCCGCTGCGAAGGCTGAGCTGACGGCACAGGCTGTCGTGCGTTTCGAGACCACCGATGGTGAAGCCGCCGCCGTGCAGGTACAGCAGCACCGGCAGCCGCTCGCGCGACGGCGCGTACAGGCGCGCCGGCAAAGGCGTGCGGTCGAAGGCTGGGATGATGAAATCCTCGACGCGGGCGAGCCGTGCTCGCGGCGGCTCGAGGACTTCGGCCGCGAGCACATAGGCAGCGCGCGCCTGCTGCGGACTCATGCTGTGGAATGGCGGGCGATTGGCGCGCCGGATGCGGTCAAGCACGCCGCGCATCTGCGGCGTCAGGAGGTGTGAGCTGGTCAAGGCGGTGGAGGGATGGGACAGACCCGATGGCCGACAGAGTTTGCCTCACGCCATACTGATTCATGGCCTTCATCTATTACGTCACGCACATCCACCTCGAATTCGGCGGCGTGAAGCTGCTGCCCACCGAATGCGAGCGCGTGGGGATCCGCAAGCCACTGGTCGTGACCGACGTCGGTGTCCGCGCCGCGGGCGTGCTGGCGCAGGCGATGGATGCGCTGGCCGGCATGCCGCGCGCGATCTTCGACGGCACCCCTTCCAATCCCACTGAGGCGGCGGTACGTGCGGCGGTCGAGGTCTATGCATCGAATGGCTGCGACGGCATCGTCGCTGTGGGCGGCGGATCGAGCATCGACCTCGGCAAGGGCGTGGCAATCGCTGCGACTCATGCAGGACCGCTCAAGACCTACGCGACGATCGAAGGCGGCAGCGCGCGCATCAGCGCGTCTGTCGCTCCGCTGATTGCCGTGCCCACCACTGCGGGCACCGGCAGCGAGGTGGCGCGCGGCGCGATCGTCATCGTCGACGACGGCCGGAAGCTGGGTTTCCACAGCTGGCATCTCGTGCCGCGCAGCGCAATCTGCGACCCCGATCTGACGCTCGGCCTGCCACCTCTGTTGACCGCGGCCACGGGAATGGACGCCATCGCCCATTGCATGGAAACCTTCATGGCCCCGGCCGTCAATCCGCCTGCGGACGGCATTGCGCTGGACGGCCTCGAGCGCGGATGGGCGCATGTCGAGCGCGCGACACGCGACGGCGGCGATCGTGACGCGCGATTCCAGATGATGAGCGCGAGCATGCAAGGTGCGCTCGCTTTCCAGAAGGGCCTGGGCGCGGTCCACTCGTTGAGCCACAGCCTTGGCGGCGCAAACCCCAAGCTGCATCACGGCACGCTCAATGCGATGTTCCTGCCCGCCGTCGTGATGTTCAATGCCGCAGCCGACTCTATTCAGCGGGAGCGCCGGCTGCAACGGATGGCGCATGCGATGGGCTTGGGATCGTGCGACCGTCACGGAACGGACATCGCGAAAGCGCTGCGCGAAATGAATCTACGGCTCGGCCTGCCGGCCGGGCTGCGGGCGATGGGGGTCGATGAGGAGATGTTCGATCGCATCATCGATGGTGCGATGAAGGATCATTGCCACAAAACCAATCCGCGCCTGGCCGCGGCAGCCGACTACAGGGACATTCTTCGGGCGTCGATGTAACCCGCACGACTCCCCCTCACCCCGACCCGCCCCGAATCGCTACAGCAGTTCGATCCCCTCAAGCTGCCCGGCGCAAGTCTCGCGCACGATCGTCTCGAAGTCCGCCAGATAGGGCTTCTCTGCCAGCGCCTTCGGCGCACTCGCGTAAAGCTCGCTCCAAAGCCCCTGCGCGCCGATGCGCTTGGCCACCACGTAGTCGTGGTCGACATAGTTGCGCACGCCCCAGTTCGGCAGCGCCGCGATGCCGCGGCGGCTGGCGACGAGTTGCAGGATTGCCACCGTCAGTTCGGCGGTGCGCCGCTTCAGCCTGATGCCCGCGGGATGCAAGACCTGCCTGATCAAATCGATGCGCTGCTCAGGCACCGGGTAGGTGATGAGCGTCTCACCCGCAAGGTCTTGCGCCTCCAGGCGGCGGCGGCGCGCAAGCCGGTGTTCGTTCGGCAGCACGACCAGGATCTCGAAACGGAACAGCGGCGCCACATGCAACCCCCGCCGGGCCTTCGGGGCGGAGCCGATGACCAGATCTGCCTTGCCATCGGCCAACAGCGCGAGAGGGTCAGGGTGGAAGCCGGCAACGAGGTCGACCTCCACCTCGTTCCATCGACGCCTGAACTCATCCATGACGGGCATAAGCCAGTCGAAGCAGGTGTGGCATTCGAGAGCGATTCGAAGCTCCCCCCGCGTTTCACCCTTGAGCCGAAGAAGGTCGCGCTCTGCCTCGCCGATGCGCGCCAGCACCTCCTTTCCAAGTGCCAGCAAGCGCTCGCCCGCCGCCGTGAACTTGAGGCCTTCGCGTGCCGAGCGCTGGAACAAGGAAACGCCATAGTGCACCTCCAGCGCGCGAATCTGATGCGACAGCGCCGAAGGCGTCAGGTGCACGCGCTCGGCGGCGGGCGCGAGCTTGCGGGCTTCTGCGACCGCGATCAGCGAACGAAGGTGGCGGGTCTCGATCATGAGGAACGTTGAATGCGATTCAATCGACGTTGAAAACTTGCCTATTGATTCATTCTAGGCATGCTCCGACACTGCCGGCCTTCATCAGCACCAATCAAGGGAGTCGCACGCCATGTCCGTGTCCCACATCCTCGGCTTTCCACGAATCGGCGCGAGCCGGGAACTGAAATTCGCACTCGAATCCTTCTGGCGCGGCGAGTCCAACGAAGGCGACTTGCGCGCGACGGCGGCGGCGCTTCGAGAGCGGCACTGGGATCTGCAGCGAAAGGCCGGGCTCGGCCTGGTGGTCGCCGGAGATTTCGCGCTCTACGACCACATGCTGAACCAGGCACTGCTGCTCGGCGCCCTGCCCTTCCGGTTCGGATTCGATGCGCGCAACATCACGCTGCTTCAGGCCTTCGAACTCGCCCGGGGCAATGCGGCCCAGCCGGCCATGGAGATGACCAAGTGGTTCGACACCAACTACCACTACCTCGTCCCGGAGCTCGACCCCGCATGCCGGTTCGAAGGCGGCGTGGAAACCTTGTTCGAGGAAGTCGCACAGGCGCAGGCCGCAGGCGGTGCGCCGGTGAAGCCGGTGCTCGTCGGGCCCATGACCTTCCTGCGGCTGGCCAAGACTCACGTCGCCGGGTTCGACAAGCTCTCGCTGCTGCCCGCCTTGTGTGACGCGTACCAGCGTGTGCTGCGCCGTCTTGCGGCCCAGGGTGTCGAGTGGGTGCAGATGGACGAGCCGGTCCTGTGCACCGACCTCGATGAGCGCTGGCTGCAGGCTTTCGAGCAAGCCTATCGGCAGTTGCAGGGGCACGGGCCCAATCTGCTGCTGGCCACGTACTTCGATTCGGTCGATGAGGTGCGGCGGGTTGCTCGCCTGCCGGTCCAGGGCTTCCACATTGACCTCGTGCGTTCGCCCCAGCAACTTGCCGCGTGGCGCACTGCTTTGCCCTCCGACGCCGTGCTGTCGGCCGGCGTCATCGACGGACGCAACGTCTGGCGCACGGATCTGCGCCGCGTACTCTCTTCGCTGCGCGTGATGCATGAGGCTTTGGGCGATCGCCTGTGGGTGTCCGCCTCCTGCTCGTTGCTGCACGTGCCCGTGTCGCTGGCAATGGAATCCCGGCTCGACCCCAGCGTGAAGGCGAGCATTGCCTTTGCGACGGAAAAGCTGGAGGAGATCGCTCTGCTGACGCGCGGCCTGAACGAAGGCGAGGACTCGATCGCCGACGAGTTGATGGCCAGCGACCTCGCCCAGAGAAGCCGCACATCGTCGCGCCGCGTCGTGAATGACTGGGTGAGGCGGCGCGCCGAGTCGGTCTCGCCTGCGATGGGCGAGCGCCGCAGTTCCTTTGCGCAACGCGCGCCAAGGCAGCGCGCAGCGCTCAAGCTGCCGTTGCTGCCCACCACGACGATCGGGTCGTTCCCCCAGACGGCGGAGATCCGCAAGGCGCGGGCCGCGTACCGTCGCGGCGAAATGTCGGCGCTCGACTACCTGAACCAGATGCGCGAGCAGATCCGCCTTGCAGTGGACAGGCAACAGGCGCTGGGCCTGGACGTGCTGGTGCACGGCGAGGCCGAGCGCAACGACATGGTCGAGCATTTCGCGGAACTGTTATGGGGCTGCGCCATCAGCCAGCACGGCTGGGTGCAAAGCTACGGCTCACGCTGCGTGAAACCTCCGATCATCTACGGCGACGTCCACCGGCCCGAGCCGATGACGGTGGAGACCGCGCGCTTCGCCCAGTCCCTGACTGAAACGCCGGTCAAGGGCATGCTGACCGGGCCGGTCACGATGCTCCAATGGTCTTTCGTGCGTAGCGATCAGCCGCGCGAAGCCACGCTGCTGCAGCTGGCGCTGGCGATTCGAGACGAGGTGCTCGATCTCGAACAGGCGGGCATTTGCGTGATTCAGATCGACGAGCCTGCATTCCGCGAGGGGCTGCCCTTGAAGCAACGCGACCAACGGCGCTACCTCGACGCAGCGGTGCAGGCCTTCAAGCTGGCGGGCGGCGGCGTGCAGGACGAAACGCAGATTCACACGCACATGTGCTATTCGGAATTTGCCGACATCCTGCCCGCCATCGCGGCGATGGATGCCGACGTCATCACGATCGAGACCGCGCGCTCGAACATGGAATTGCTCGACTCGTTCTCGCGCTTCTCGTACCCCAACGACATCGGCCCCGGTGTGTACGACATCCATTCGCCGCGCGTGCCCTCTCCGGAGGCGATGACACGGCTTCTGGAGCGGGCGTGCCAGGTGATTCCGCCGCGACGGCTGTGGGTCAATCCGGATTGCGGGTTGAAGACACGCGGCTGGCCGGAAGTGGAGTCTGCCCTGGCGAACATGGTGGCCGCGGCGCGCGAACTGCGTGCGCGGCTCAACCAGAACGAGAAGGTCGCCGAAGGCTGATTGCCAATGAGCCTGGACGCAGGCCGCTTCCCGGCCTGCGTCGCAGGCGCGTCAGCCGTGCTTCTTGTCGAAGAATTGCTCGTCTTCGGTCGAGCCCTTCAGCGCGGCGGTCGATGCCTCTTTCTCGATCGTCGTCGTCACGGCGTCAAAGTAGCCCGTGCCGACCTCGCGCTGGTGCTTCACTGCGGTGAAGCCCTTCTCGGAGGCTGCGAACTCCTTCTCCTGCATCTCGACAAAGGCCGTCATGTTGTTGCGTGCATAACCATAGGCCAGCTCGAACATGGAGTAGTTGAGACTGTGGAAGCCCGCCAGCGTGATGAACTGGAACTTGTATCCCATCGCACCCAGCTCGCGCTGGAACTTGGCGATCGTGGCGTCGTCCAGATTCTTCTTCCAGTTGAACGACGGTGAGCAGTTGTAGGCCAGCAGCTTGCCGGGGAACTGCTTGTGGATCGCCTCTGCGAACGCCTTGGCATAGGCAAGGTCCGGCTTACCCGTCTCGCACCAGACCATGTCGGCGTAGGGAGCGTAGGCGAGGCCGCGCGATACCGCCTGCTCCAGCCCGGCTCGAGTACGGAAGAAGCCTTCGACGGTGCGCTCGCCTGTGCAGAACGGCTTGTCGTTCTCGTCGACATCGGTCGTCACCAGGTCGGCCGCTTCGGCGTCGGTCCGGGCGACCAGGATCGTGGGCACGCCCAGCACATCGGCAGCCAGGCGTGCCGCGACCAGCTTGCTGACAGCTTCACGCGAGGGGACGAGCACCTTGCCGCCCATGTGGCCGCACTTCTTCACCGCGGCGAGCTGGTCTTCGAAGTGAACCCCTCCGGCGCCCGCCTCGATCATCGCCTTCATCAGTTCGAAGGCGTTCAGCACGCCGCCGAAGCCTGCTTCCGCGTCGGCAACGATGGGAGCGAAGAAGTCGATGTCGTTCTTGCCCTCGGACCACTGGATCTGGTCTGCCCGCTGGAACGTGTTGTTGATGCGCCGGACCACTTTCGGCACCGAGTCGACCGAATACAGCGACTGGTCGGGGTACATCTCGCCGTTGCTGTTCGCGTCGCCGGCCACTTGCCAGCCTGAGAGGTAGATGGCCTTTAGGCCTGCCTTCACCTGCTGCATCGCCTGGTTGCCGGTCAAGGCGCCGAGGGCATTGATGAATGGCTCGGTGTTCACCAGGCTCCACAACTTCTCCGCGCCGCGGCGAGCCAATGTGTGCTCGATCTGCACCGAGCCGCGCAGGCGGACCACGTCAGCCGCGCTGTAGCCGCGCTTGATGCCTTTCCAGCGAGGGTTCTCGGCCCAGTCCCTCTCGAGGGTGGCAGCTTGTTGTTCACGGGTGGCTTGACTCATGGAACGGCTCCTTTTTCAACACAAGGCAAGTGGGAAAACGTTGGGACAAGCCTATCGTGAAGCGGGCTGCTTTGGCAGACTTGTGTCTTATACAAGACTCAAATTTTTCTTTTGGAATATCACATACTTAGGCAGAGCGTTTCAGAATGAGAAACGCGCTGCACCGTCATGGAAAATTTTGTTGCGGCGCAAAAGAGCCGTATCCCGCATTGCGAAATACAAATTCCCGAATATGAAATCCGCACAATTCTTTGAAGCTTAACAAACAATTTGCAACAATCACATGGCGGCCGGCCGCGCGCAAGAAAAAGACTCAATTGCGACCGAGTGCTTCTCATCGCTCCATTGCGACTTTTTGCAAGTGTTAATCCTGCTGCCTGGATGTGAAATCGTTCTCAAGAGGAGCCCAGGGCATTGAGGTGCCGGATACGAAACAGCCGGCGTCGATCTGACCCGCATCCTTTTTCGCGCGTCCTCTTCCCATGCCTGTTCGTCAGGACGCGCAGGTCCTCGGGTATCGATGGAAATCTTCCCATGTACGTGAATCTCAAGCCCGTTCTGCAGGCCTTGCTTGCCGCTGCCGCGACCGCACTCGCACCGGCCGCTTCCGCTGGCGGCACTCACAACGCCTTCGAAGCATCGGCCCTGGCGCACCAGAGCGCCGCAACCGATCGAATGATCGTGAAGTACCGGGACACGGAGGGCATTGCGCAGGCGATGGCAAACCGCATGTCATCGGACCGGATGCAGCAACTCCTGTCGCGTGCCGCGCAGCACGGTTTGCGGCTTGCCCGCCTCCGCAGTACAGC
>DASTGE010000163.1:0-5521 GCA_035719405.1 Burkholderiaceae bacterium | reverse complement strand
GTTTAGGGCTGGTTTCAGGCGACGCTGAATAAGTCCCCGCGATGCCGCGCGCCCCGCTTCGGGATGGGATGCAAGGCGCAAAACGCAGCCATAGCTATGGCGAGTATTTGCAACGCCGCAGACCGCCCGAAGCGGGGATGCGCGGCACGCGAAGGACTTGTTCAGCGTTGCCTCAAGGCTTACCGCCTCAATGACTCAGGCCGGTCGTTCCGACGGCAGCTTGGACACCAGCCGCAACGAGACCGTGAGACCTTCGAGCTGGTAATGTGGGCGCAGGAAGAACTTGGAGGTGTAATAGCCGGGGTTGCCCGGAATCGCCTCCACCTTGACCTCGGCCGCTGCCAGCGGCTTTCGTGACTTGGTTTCCTCCGACGAGTTGGCGGGGTCGCCATCCACGTAATTCATGATCCACTTGTTCAGCCAGCGCTGCATGTCGTCACGCTCCCCAAAGGTGCCGACCTTGTCGCGCACAATGCACTTCAGGTAATGGGCGAAACGGCAGCAGGCGAACAGGTACGGCAACCGCGCGGAGAGGTTGGCATTGGAGGTGGCGTCCTCGTCGTCGAATTCCGCCGGCTTCTGCAGCGACTGAGCGCCGATGAAGGCCGCCAGGTCGGAGTTCTTCCGATGAACCACCGGCATGAAGCCGTTCTTCGCGAGCTCCCCTTCACGGCGATCGCTGATCGCGATTTCTGTCGGGCATTTCATCGCCACGCCGCCCTCGTCGGTGGGGAAGGTGTGTGCCGGCAGGCCCTCGACCGCACCGCCGGACTCGACACCCCGTATCCGAGAGCACCAGCCGTACATTTTGAATGAACGGTTGATGTTGACCGCCATTGCATACGCGGAGTTGGCCCACGTGTAGCTGGCATGATCACCCCCCGAGGTGTCCTCCTCGAAGTTGAAGTCTTCGACGGGATTGGTCTTCGCACCGTAAGGCAGGCGGGCCAGGAAGCGCGGCATCGTGAGCCCGATGTAGCGCGCATCTTCCGACTCGCGCAGCGAACGCCAGGATGCGTACTCCGGCGTGGTGAAGATTTTGGTGATGTCCCTCGGGTTGGCCAGCTCCTGCCACGACCCCATCTGCATCAGCGTTGGACTGGCAGCTGCAATAAAAGGCGCGTGCGCGGCGGCCGCCGTCTTGCTCATCTCCGAAAGCAGCTCCACATCCGGCGGGCTGTGATCGAAATAATAGTCGCCCACGAGGCAGCCAAACGGCTCACCGCCGAACTGGCCGTACTCCTCTTCATAGACGCGCTTGAACAGCGGGCTCTGATCCCATGCGGTGCCCTTGTAGCGCTTGAGCGTCTTGCCCAACTCCGCCTTGGAGATATTCATCACCCGGATCTTCAGCATCTCGTCGGTCTCGGTGTGGGTGACGAGATGGTGAAGCCCGCGCCATGCGCTTTCGAGCTGCTGGAACTCCGGGTGGTGCAGGATCGCGTTGAGTTGCTCCGAGAGCTTTCTGTCGATTTCGGCAACCATCGCCTCGATCGACATGATGACGTCATTGCCGATCAGCTGCGTTTGCGCCAGCGCCTGCTGCGCCAGCGTCTGCACGGCCTGCTCGACGGCGCCTTTCGCCTCGCCGGTCTGGAGTTTGAACTCCTTTGTCAGAAGTCGCGCGAATTCGTCGCCTTCGTATTCGATGCCTTGCAATGCGGAGGACGATTCCGCGAGGATGTCTTCAGCCACGATGGCCTCCCTGTGCGTTCACTTGTTCACTTCGACGGTTCACTTCGACTCGGCGTCTGGCTTTTGCGCCGCTGCCAGCGACTTCAGCAAAGCCTCATCGCGCACGACCTTCGCGATCAAATCCTCGGCGCCGCTCTTGCCGTCCATGTAGGTGATCAGAGTCGCCAGCTGCTGGCGCGCCTCCAGCAACTGCCGGAGCCCGTCGATCTTGCGTGCCACCGCGGCGGGCGAGAAGTCGTCCATGCTCTCGAAAGTGATGTCGACCATCAGGTTGCCCTCGCCCGTGAGCGTATTGGCCAGCGGGAAGGCGACGCGCGGCTTCATCGCCTTCATGCGGGCGTCGAAGTTGTCGACATCAATGTCGAGGAAGGTGCGGTCGGACACCGGCATTGGAGGCTCCGCGGGCTTGCCGGAGAGGTCGGACAGCACCCCCATCACGAAAGGCAACTGAACCTTTTTCTCCGCGCCATGCAACTCGACGTCGTACTCGATCTGCACGCGCGGCGCGCGATTTCTGGCGATGAACTTCTGGCTGCTGGAGGCCATGAACTGCTCCTTTTCGTCGGGGCCTGGCGTTGGGTGGGGCAGGCGCGTCAGTCGGTGCTGGCGCCCGCAATTCTTTCGACCTCAGGCACGCCCTCCGGAAGAAGGTCGCGGATGATGTCGAGGAAACTCTTGCTCATCAGGCGCTGCGCCCGGCGTATCAGCAGCGGCGCCGGATGACCGGGTTCGTTGCGCTCGATCCATTCGCAGGCGCGCTGCAGCGCACGCAGGGCGTCTTCGCGCGAATGGATGTCGCCGGAGAGCGCGGGGCCCGCCGCCGTTGCTGCGGTCGCGTCCAATGTTGCCGATGAAGCGGCCACACCGTGCAGCCGTGCTGCCAGCGATGCCAACGGCCTCATCAGGCTCAACAACGGAGCGAAATCCAGACTCTGATCAGTGCCCAGGTGCTGTTCGATTGCAGACGCCATGCCCTGCACCGTCAACACGCCGGCCTGCAGCCGCTCGCGCAGAGCCGATGCATCCGCATTTGCTCTCGACAGGGCCTCGAGCAGGCCCTGCTCGGTTGGAATCATCTCGCCGGGCAAAGGCTCGGCCCGGCCGAAGGCCAGCTCGACATCGCGGACCCGAGGCTCGGGGGAGTCGGCTGTGATCGACGCCGTGCGCAGGTCTTCGATCGCGGCCGAGGGATGCACCAGTGGTTGCAACGCATTCAGCCGCGCGGTCGGGTCGTTCGCATCGCTGGCGTCGAGCTGCGGATGCACATGCGCCCAATGCCGATCGAGCAAGCCCTGCACGACTTGAAGTCCGTTCAATGCACCCGGCCAGCCATTCAGACGCGCCCCGCTGCGCACCAGCCAGGCGGCCACGCGCAAGTCGCGCGTGCGGCGGGCAAGCGCGAGGGCGAGCTCATGCACCGTGGGCCAGTCTGGCTCCTCGGCGGGGATGACGGTATCGCCATACTGCCGCTCCGGACATCCGGTCGCGGCCGCCTGCAAAGCCAGGAAGGCCGGGTCGTACTCCAGGTCCGCCCCACAGGGGGCGTCGTCCCGAAGGGGCGCAAGAAGCGCTTCCGGGTCGAAGTCAGCCATTGCGGTGTTCAGGCCTTGCCGGTTTCATGCAGCAGACTCTAGGGGGGGTCAGCCTGAAGCACACTTGTCCAAAGTCACTTTCTAAGATTCAAGGACTCATCGCTCCGGGACGTTCGGGACGCGTATGACCATCCTGCGCGACCACCTCGCTTGAACAAAGACGGGGACAAAGACAGGGGTCGCCGATCCCTCGGCTCGGCGAAACGGCCCCAACGGGCGCATAGCGCTCATCGAAATTTCTCCTCTCGACCGCCGAGCTTCACCTATCGCACAGGCATGCATCCCGAAAGACCAGATCCCTCCCGGTCTTGCCGATAACACATTGCAGCCAACACGCCGCCCCGCGGCCGACGGGAGGAAGGCCGCCCATGATTTGCAAACACGGCGAGTGGGGTAACGCCCTCATCGCAGCGATGCCCGACGCCGTGCTGCAACGACTGCGGCCTGCGCTTGAACTCGTGGAACTGCCTGCCGGCATGGTCCTGAGCGAGGCCGGGACGCGCCCTGCTCATGTTTACTTTCCCGTCACAGCCCTGGTGTCTCTCATGAAGGTCTTGGCTGACGGATGGTCGAGCGAAATTTCGCTAGTGGGGATCCAGGGCTTCGTGGGTCTTCAAGTGTTCCTTGGCAATGGCCCGGCACCCATGCGGTCTGTGGTGCAGATCGCAGGACATGCCTACCGCCTGCCGGCAAGCGCCCTCCAGCAGGAGCTGAACCGATCAGCGCTCGCTCCTTTGCTGTCGCGCTACACCCTTTCGCTCATCGCCGAGGTGGCGCAGTCGGCAGTGTGCAATTGCCATCACACGCTGGAGCAGCAACTCTGCCGACGACTGTTGCTGATCCTCGATCGACTGCCTCCCTCTGAGGAACTCCGGATGACGCAGGAACGGATCGCCTCGATACTCGGCGTCCGACGTGAAGGCGTCACCCTCGCCGCGGGCCGCTTGCAGAAGGATGGAATCATCCGCTACAGCCGAGGAAATATTCGCGTGGTGAACCGGGAAGCTCTCGAGCGACGCGTATGCGAGTGCTACGCGATCATTCGGCACGAGACGAAAAGAGCGCTCGAAGGCTGAGGGCGAAAGCGTTCTGCGACATATCGCACAGGCGCGCCAGCGCCCCTGGTTAGAAACGTAACCTCGCGCGGCCGCGACACCTTTTGTTTCGGGCACCCAACCAGGCCGAGGGATTCCTCCTAAGGGCTTTCCCGCACCTTCCTGGCGCCTGCAAACGAATTCACGCCTTCGTTACATAAGCGCCTGAAGCTCCTGGATTTTTTCCCCGCAAGCCTCGCTTCACAGGCGCCGGGGTCACCGAGCGGGTAACTATTTGAATTGCGGGATTTACAGCCCGCAAAGGCGCACAGCTGGTAACGAGTCGCCCCGCATTCCGAGCCCTAATAACGCCTGACCTTCAGAACGTCGTTGACTGATTCGGAAGGTACGAAGTTGAGCATTCGAGGGCGATAGGCGCCTGGAGTGCTCGCGCCCCCCGTCAACTGCTTCTCAGATCGCCGCACGCCCCGGTCCAAAAGAAAAAGGCCGGATATCCGCGGCAGATCTACGCCTTTACGTTCTCAGAACTCATGCAAACTCGACTCCAACATTCACGCTACTCTTTGCTCGCGTCTTTATTGGCGAGCGCCTTTGCTATCAGTGCTTGCGGAGGAGGCGGCGCTGAACAGTCGGATGCTTCGTCGGATGGCGCACAGACGACGAATGGTGCGACGGCGCTTGATGCTTCGCGTGACGAAACAAGGTCTGCCCTGGCAACCACCACTTCAGGAACCTGGACAAAGGTGGCCACGGAAGGGCAGAATTTCTATCTCGCGAGCAGTTCCACCGTGAGATATGGAACCGGTTCGAGTTGGATCACCAAGACCCTCAGCGGCAATGTTGCCTGCACGAATTCGTTCTTCGGAAATGACCCGGCATATGGCGTCCTGAAAGAGTGTGACGTTTACGCTTCATCGACCACTACCACCACTTGGCAGAAGGTCGCCACGGAAGGGCAATCATTCACCCTCTCGACCACAAGCACCGTTCGATATGGAACGGGCACGCAATGGGTCACGAAGGTGTTGAGCGGGACAGTGGCGTGCACGAATTCCTTCTTCGGCATCGATCCTGCATATGGGGTGCTGAAAGAGTGTGATGTTTCTGTGACGGCACCTGCACCTGCACCTGCACCCGCACCTGCACCTGCACCCGCACCTGCACCTGCACCTGCACCTG
>DASTGE010000162.1:0-2897 GCA_035719405.1 Burkholderiaceae bacterium | reverse complement strand
ACTCTGTTGGGCTGGTATCGCGAAGGCATGGATATCGAGAAGAAGCTCCCTTCTCTTTCCACCTATCTTGGCCACACCTGCGTGCGGGACACCTATTGGTACCTCTCGGCGTGCCCGGAATTGATGCATGAGGCGGCGCGGCGACTCGATCGAAGGTGGGAGAGTCAACCATGAAACCCGCTTGCAACGTCGCCCCGCTCATCGAGCGATTTTTTAGCGAACGGCTTATCCGTCAGCAGGACGTTAGCGCCAATACGATCGCGTCCTACAGAGATACGTTCAGGCTGCTGTTCAAGTTTGCACAGGCGAGGCTTCGCAAGGCTCCGTCTGTCCTGACCCTCGATGAACTGGACGCGCCTTTCATCGGCGCATTCCTGACCGACCTCGAGACGAAGCGCGGCATCAGCGTCACGACACGCAACCTGCGTCTGACCGCCGTCCGCTCCTTCTTCCGGTTCGTATCCTTCGAGGAGCCGGCTCACAGCGCCCTCATCCAGCGCGTGCTCGCGATACCGAGCAAGCGACATGACAAACGTCAGCTGAATTTCCTGACACGCACCGAGATCGAAGCTGTCCTTGCTGCGCCCGATCGGACGACGTGGCTCGGCCGGCGCGATCACACATTGCTGCTGCTCGCGATCCAGACCGGCTTGCGCCTCTCCGAACTGATCGGCTTGAGCAGAGAAGACATTCATCTCGGTACCGGTGCGCACGTGCGTTGTGTCGGCAAGGGCCGCAAGGAGCGATGTACCCCATTGACAAGATACGCCAGAATTGCCCTTCAGGCGTGGCTCAATGAGCCCGCGCGGCGCGATACCAGCGTCTTGTTTCCCAACCTGCACGGCGGTCAACTCAGCCCGGACAGCGTTCAGTCGCTGCTGGCTAAACATGTCGGCGTCGCCAGCAAGACATGTCCATCGCTGGCACACAAGCGGGTTTCACCGCACGTCTTGAGGCATAGCGCGGCAATGGAACTCCTACAGGCAGGAGTCGACAGTTCGGTGATCGCGTTGTGGCTCGGTCATGAATCAATCGAGACCACGCAGACCTACCTTCATGCCCACCTCGGCCTCAAAGAGGCAGCTCTCGCGAAGCTCGAGCCGTACAAGCAGCACAAGCGACTTCGATTTCTCCCTGACGATCACGTGCTCGCCTTTCTCGATGCGCTGTGAGCTGTCAAACTATGCCGACTTGATCGCATGCGCCCTCGGTGAATCCGGGGAGAAGCGAGGCCACTCGGCATAGTTCCGCGGTCGGCATGTTCGGCCAAGCTCAACGGGCGAGACCCTTGGGCCTACCTCAAAGATGTGCTCACTCGGCTGCCCACGCAGCTCAACAGCCGCATCGAGGAATTGCTGCCGCATCGGTGGCAGCCAGCCTACTGACGTCGACCAGGTCGACCAAACCCGCCGCGCCCAATATGCGGCCATCCATTGGCCCATGCAGGCAAGCAAAGCGCCGATCCGCAGCCAGCGCTTGAGCCGCGCCTGCGCTGCCTTGTAAGTCGCTTCCTCCACGTACGCCATGACGCGATGGATCCGGCGTCAGCTGCCTCGGCTCAAGGTGCCGCGGCTAGACGCTTACCCTCTTCCGACACGTCGACCTCCTGAGCGCTATGACCGCGGATGAGATGTGCCAGCTCGTGCATCAGGTCGCTCGACTGGCGGGCAGCGCTGTGCGATGTATTCAGGATGATGACCTTCCGGTCGCCGACGATCAGCGTGACGGCGGACCAGCAGCTTGGCGTGACGCCGTCATTGCGCAATTGCGCAGAAGGACCGCCAAAGTCTTTGCACTCAGCCCGGGCACGTCGCTAGGCTGGCCTAGCCGCCTCGCTCAAGCGAGGCCTGTTGCGGTCATTCCTCGACGGCCTTGAGGTCACCGACGACCTCGTCGAGGTGGTTCGATACCTTGCGCACCAAGGCCTCGACCTCGGCTTCGTGCGCGCCGTTTTGGCACCCGCGCTCCAACGCGGCGGCGGCCTCCTGCAGTGCATGCATGCCCAGGGTCCCGGCCAGACCCTTGAGGTCGTGCGCGGCGCGCATAGCGGTATTCAGGTCTCCTGCCAGTTGTGCGGCCCTGAAACGCTGTGAGAAGTCGGCTTCCTGATTCCGGAACCGCTTTAGCACACGGCGGTACAGGACCTCATTGCCCCCGACATTGGCCAAACCGCGATGGACGTCGATACGGCCAAGCGCCTGCAGCCCGTTGGCGCGCTCGGCACTCAACGATGCCGACAGACCGGGTTTGATCCATTTCGCGAGAGTGGCGAACATCTCATCGACCTTGATCGGCTTGGCGATATGGTCGTTCATGCCTGCAGCCAGAACGGCCTCGCGGTCACCCACCATCGCGTTGGCGGTCATGGCAATCACGGGGAGTGCCTTCAGCGACGGCTGTTGTCGCAACGCCCGCGTCGCGGCGTACCCATCCATGACGGGCATCTGGCAGTCCATGAGCACGGCGTCGAAACGCTCGCTGGCCAGCTTGCGCAGCGCTTCTTGCCCATTGCCGGCAACGGTGACGACGATGCCGGCTTGGCTGAGCAGGTCGACCGCGAGCTCCTGGTTGATCGCGTTGTCCTCGACCAGCAGGACATGCGCTCCGGCCAGGGCCTTGCGGTCA
Source organism: Burkholderiaceae bacterium (assembly GCA_035719405.1). Classification (GTDB taxonomy): domain Bacteria; phylum Pseudomonadota; class Gammaproteobacteria; order Burkholderiales; family Burkholderiaceae_C; genus CAMLIZ01. The sequence continues at coordinate 272 of DASTGE010000162.1, read as the reverse complement.
TCGGACAGGGCCTCTTCGCGCCGTGCACTGCGCGTGGGGACCGCAGGCGTGCGTCCGAGCGCGGCGGCGCAGGCGTCGAGCAAGGCCGATGGCGTGACTGGCTTAGTCAACAGCGCCCCCGCGCGCAAGCTGCGTTCGGCCAGACGCTGCCGCAGCTCCTCCGGGCAAAAGGCAGTTACCAGCATCACGAGAGGTGGAGCGTGGCGCAGCCCGTTCTGCTCGGCTAATGTCTGCGCACACGCGACGCCATCCATGTCTGGCATCTTCCAGTC
>DASTGE010000161.1:0-3387 GCA_035719405.1 Burkholderiaceae bacterium | reverse complement strand
CACCGAAGCGAGCGGCTTCACTTCAGGCAACACATAAACGACCGAGTTCCCGCCGTTGATTGCCTTGTTGAGCACGTTTTCGAAAAACGCCTTGGGCACATTGATGCAGCCGTAAGAGATGCGGTTGTCGGCCACAGAGGGCGTGGCCAGCCGCTCCAGTCGCTGCTCGGCGGGATCGCTCGTGATCACACGATGCATCGACACCCCAGCGTTGTAGTCCACCCACACGACGTCTTCGCCGCGCGCGTTGCGGCCGACCTCTGCCTGGAAGCGGCCAGCCGGGGTCGTCCGTTCCTCCGGCTTGATCTCCGACAGCTTCTTGTCGCCGATGCCGGGCGTGGTGTCGTCGCCCTTCGCAGAGCCAAGCAGCACGGGCGCGCTTCCAATGAATCGGGCATCGGGACCGAAGACGAACAACCGGGCGTTCTTCTTGTCGATGATCATGAATGGCAGGCCTTTGTTATCGGCCTCGCGAGCCACCCACTCCATGACCTCGCGCGCGTCTGCCGAGGGCTGCTGCCTGATGAACGCGGATTCGTCCGCACCAGGCAAGCCGGCGGTTGCGGGCGGCAGCATCACACCGGCGAGCACGGCGGCGCCCGCGAAGAGTCGGCATGCACGTTTCATGTCTGCTCGTAGCATCCCTTCATTCCCTTCTTCAGTTTGCTTTGATACCACATGCAGCAACGCCTGTACCTGTCGATACGCTGTCGCCATCGGCTTCGGCCAGGCTACCGCGCACCCGACACCTCTTCTTCAAACGCGTCGACGAACAGCATCGCCGGCGCTTCCAGAAGGCTGCGTACGAACTGGATGAAGCCAGCCGCGTCGACACCATCGACCACTCGATGGTCGAACGACGAGGACAGGTTCATCAGCAGTCGCGGAACGACGATTGCGCCCCGAAGCACGGGTCGTTCGACGATGCGGTTGACGCCGACGATGGCAACCTCGGGAGGGTTGATGACCGGCGTCGACGCGATGCCGCCAAGGATGCCGAGGCTGGTGATCGTGATCGTGGATCCGCTCAACTCGTCGCGCGTCGCCTTTCCCGCCCGCGCTGCATCGGCCAGACGCGCGACCTCGGCCGCACTGCTCCAGATGTCCATTGCCTCGACGTGTCGCACCACCGGCACCATCAGCCCGTTGGCGGTTTGCGTTGCGATACCGACATGCACGGCTCCATGCCGCGTGACGATACCGGCTTCGTCGTCGAAGCGCGCATTGACCTGCGGGAATTCACGCACGGCAAGCGCGACCGCACGCACCAGGAACGGCAGCAGCGTCAGGTGCGCCCGCCTGCCCCGCCACTTTGCGTTGAGCTGCGCGCGAAGCCCCTCCAGTTCAGAGACATCGAGCTCCTCCACGTAGGTGAAGTGTGGAATGCGGCGCTTGGCCTCCTGCATGCGGACTGCAATGCGCCGGCGCAATCCCTGCACGGGAATCGCCTGTTGGTCCGTGCGCGGACGGCCGGCCAGCGCGAGTGCGTGGGGCACAGGCGCCTCCTTCCCCTGCCGTGCGACATGGGCATCGAGATCGGCCTGCATGATCCGGCCCGCGGTGCCGCTCGCTTTGACTTGCCGCAGGTCGATACCCAGCTCCCACGCTCGGCGACGCACCGCCGGTGACGCGATGGGCCGGTCGCCTTCCAACGCAGCGCTTCCCACCGCTCCCGGTGATGCCTGCGACTGAGGCCTCACCGGCGCCACCGGTGTCACTGCCGGGCTGGGCCTTGCAATCGTCGCTTCCCTTGCGGCCGCCTTTGCCGCCTTCGCCTCGGCCGGCTCGGCACCTTCGATTTCGATGCGGATCAGCTCGGATCCAACGGCCATGACCTGTCCAACTTCCCCGCCGAGTGCGAGCACCGTGCCGGACACCGGGGAAGGAATCTCCACGGTCGCCTTGTCGGTCATTACCTCGGCGAGCACCTGGTCATCGCTGACCGTGTCGCCCGCCTTGACGCGCCAGGCCACCAGTTCCACCTCTGCGATGCCTTCGCCGATGTCGGGCATCCTGATCACATGAACGGCCATTGCTTCAACCCCGGATTCACGCTTCCATCGCATGACGCATTGCGGCCCCCACACAGCGCGGGCCGGGAAAGTACTCCCACTCCAATGCATGCGGGTATGGCGTGTCCCACCCGGTCACTCGCTCGATCGGCGCTTCCAGGTGATAGAAGCAATGCTCCTGGACCAGCGCGAGCAACTCGGCTCCGAAGCCAGAGGTTCGCGTGGCCTCGTGGACGACGACGCAGCGACCGGTTTTCTTCACCGACTTCACGATCGCAGGCAGGTCCAGCGGCCAGAGGCTGCGCAGATCGATGATCTCCGCATCGACACCGGCCTCGTTCGCTGCGGCTTCGGACACGAACACCATCGTCCCGTAGGCGAGCACCGTGAGATCGCCCCCAGGGCGGAACACGCGCGCCGATTCCAGCGGCACCGCGTAATGTCCGAGCGGCACCTGCGCGAGCGCGTGGTCGCCCCAGGCCACCACCGGCTTGTCGTGATGGCCGTCGAAGGGGCCGTTGTAAAGCCGCTTGGGCTCCAGGAAGATGACCGGGTCGTCGCATTCGATCGACGCGATCAGCAGCCCTTTCGCGTCGTAAGGATTGCTCGGCATCACGGTCCTGACGCCACAGACATGGGTAAACAGGGCCTCCGGGCTCTGGCTGTGCGTCTGGCCGCCGTAGATGCCGCCACCGCACGGCATACGGATCGTGATGGGCGCACTGAAGTCGCCCGCCGAGCGGTAGCGAAGGCGAGCCGCCTCCGACACGATCTGGTCAGACGCGGGATAGAAGTAGTCGGCGAACTGGATCTCGACGACGGGCCGCAAGCCATACGCACCCATGCCCACCGCCGCGCCGACGATGCCACCCTCAGAGATGGGCGCGTCGAAGCAACGCGAGCGTCCGTACTTGGCCTGCAAGCCTTCGGTCACGCGGAACACTCCGCCGAAGAAGCCCACGTCCTCGCCGTAGACGACGACGTTGTCGTCACGTTCCATCATCACGTCCAGGCCTGAGCGCAGCGCCTGGATCATCGTCATCGACGCAGTCTGCCTGTCCGCGTGCTCACCGGCAGCAGGGCTCGACTTGGGGATGACGTGGCCGCCGGCCATTTCAACGCCCATGCTCCGCCTCCGCCTGCCGCAGTTGCTCCTGCAAATGCCGCGGCATCTCCTTGAACACGTCCTCGAACATCGAGCGCACGGGTGGGATGTGCCCATCGAGCAGCGTGCCGTGGCTTTCGGCTTCCCTCTGCGCCGCGATCACCTCGGCCTCGACCTCCCTCTGCAAATCGGCATGACGTTCCTCCGACCACTCGCCGATCACGATCAGATGCTGTTTCAATCTTCGGATCGGGTCGCCGAGCGGGAAGT
>DASTGE010000160.1:0-3651 GCA_035719405.1 Burkholderiaceae bacterium | reverse complement strand
ACCGGCTCGTTCAGTCCCGTCGACCTGAATCGGGCGTGGCCTTCGAGTCGGGTCGAAGGTGCGGTGGCACTGAACGATGCGAGATCAAGACCCTGCATCTGTGCCTGCAGATCCGCGAACGGCCATTGCGCGAAAGGCGTGATCGCGGTTTGCAGCTCGAGCGACGCGCCGTGGCCTTCCGTGCGCAACGAGGCGTCGACGGCGATGCGGGCGAGCGGGCCGACGGCCGCCAGTCGAGCATGCCACGGCAACGTACCGGTAGCGCCGGCCGATTCCAGTTCGCCATCCGCCTGTAGCTTGAGCGGTGCATCGGTGTCGATGGCGCCTGCGGCCTGCAGCATCTTCAATCGGGCGAAACCGAAGCTCAACCGGCCGATGCGGTGAGTGCGGCCGGCGTCCGCGCCCAGGTGAAGCTCCGTATGCACATCCTCGAAGGCCGGCAGCGCGTCGACCTGCAGGGACTGCAACTGCACGTTCGTGAGCCTGACCTCGATCGGCAGACGCAGGCTGGCGGGTGGCTGTGGTGTCTTGCCGCCCTTGTCGATCGTCCTGACCTGCACCCGCTGGGCCTGCAAGCCGTCGATGTCGAGCCCGGCCCAGGCGCCCGCATACGGCCGCCATCGCCATTGGAGGGTGTGCCACGAAAGGCCGTCGATCGTGACCTTGAGCGGACTGCCTTTCAGATCGAACTCCACCCGCGCGGCCTGGTACGGTCCGCCGTTGAGCGTGCCGCGCCCGTCGACGACCTTCAGCCCCTTCACTTGCGAGAGCAGCCATGCCGTGCCTGCATCGCTGCCCAGCACACGCCATGCGGTGTACAGCGCGCCGAGGCACAACAGCACGAGCGCCGCGAGCGTGATCGCGGCGATGCGCCATGCACGTCGCCGACGGGGGCTCGGGGGTGAGGGGGTGTCTGTGCCGGTCATGCGACTTCGAATGCAAGGCTTGCAGACTAAAACGCAATTCCCACGCTCAAGTGCAGCCGCACCCGGTGTGTTTCATTGCCGTAAGCGAGGTCAACGCTCAGGGGTCCGACGGGGCTGCGCCACCGCACACCGAAGCCCGTGCCATACGCGGGCTTGAGCGCCGAGAACCTGTCAGCTGCGCGACCGGCGTCGATGAACACCGCCCCCCATACGCTCGGCAATCGGGGCGAGATCGGCCGGGCCACCTCGACGCTGCTTGTGAACAGCGCCTTGCCTCCGGTGAGTGCGCCATCATGCGTCGGGGCCAGCGTACGGTAAGCGTAGCCGCGCACCGAGTCGTCGCCGCCTGCCCTGAATCGCAACGGATCGGGTACATCTACCCCGTTGGCGACGATCACCTGCCCGAGTTCGAGCCGCGCCTGCCCGAACCAGTTGCCGCCGAGGGGCCGGTACACGGTGCCGCGCGTGTACAGGCGGCTGAAGGCACCGGCGACGTTGTTCGCGGTGGCCCGGCCCAGGGCGGTCTCGACCGAGAGTGTGTAGCCTTTCGTTGGCAGGACGGGGTTGTCCAGCTCGCGACGCACCCAGTTGTAGTTGCCCGACACGGCGTTGGAGTGCTCGTGGACAGCGCCCGCCGCGTTCGTCGCGGTCGTCCCTTCCACGAAATACAGCCGGTCCAGCATCGGGCGCGACTGGCTGCGGCCCAAACGCAGCCGTGCCGATGTCACCACGTCGCTGCTCGATTCCTGACGTGACACTGCATAGCCGACGATGTTGCGCCAGAGGTCGGCCTTGGCGTCACTGCTCAAGTCCCCTTCGAAGGTCTGCCGGTCGCGGCCCCATTCGACCCTGTTGCGCGCAATCCAGTTGAAACCGAACGCGCGCCGGTGCCAATGTTCCACCGACACCCGGGGCCCGGCGCCGTTGCTGTAGCCCACGCCGATGACCGATTGCTGCAGTGGCAGTTCATGCAGCGTCACGATCACTCGCGTGGTGTCGGCCTGTCCCGGGTCAGGCTCGAGCACCACTGTCACGCGGTCGAAGAGGCCGGCCCCTTGTAGCCGGTCCTGAAAGTCCAGCAGCAGCTTGTCGGTGAGTGGCGTTCCGGGCCCGAAGCCCATCAAATTGCGCACCGTGCTTTCGTGCTGGCGCTCAAGGCCTCTCACGTCCAGGGAGCCGAACCGATAGAGCGGACCGCTGTCGGCCACGACGAAGAGACGCACCGTATCGCTGGGCACGTCGACAGTGGCCGCCGTGCCGCTCCAGGTCGCGCTCGCATACCCCTCGCCGCGCAATTGCGCCAGGATGTTGCTCTTCGCCTCCGTCCAGCGGGGATTGCGAAAGGGCACGCCGACCTTGAGCGGCCACGCATTGTTGAGTCTCTCGATGACGGCCTTGGCATTGGCGTCGCCTGAAGACGCCGCACGCTCCAGGTCGCCTTGAACGACGAGATCGAAGCGGCCGACCACCGTTCTGGGGCCGGGCTCGACATGCACACGAACCACGGGACGCTCGCCCGGCTCGCGCCGCACCTGCACCACCGGCTCGAAATAGCCCTCGGTCTCGAGCAGCTCGCGCACCTGGGCAGGGGCGGCTCCGACAAGGCGAGCCAGCTCGGGCTCGCTCACAGCGTCTTGCGCTGACAGCGCGCTCAGGCGGGCCAGATCGAGGTTGTTCTCCAGCAGCGCCTTCAGGTCGCCGGGGGCATCGACACGCAGGTCGATCAGCGAGGCGCCGGAACGCAGGGTCTGATCGGACGTGAGGTTGTCCTGCTTCGGCCGGTTCAGCATCGCGCAACCGCCGAGCGCCAGACTCAGCAACAGCCCGGCGGACGCGGCGGTCCACCTCATTTGCTCAACAGTCGCATTGCTCCTTCAAGGCCGGTCAGCGTGAGCGGGAACATGCGCTGGTTCATCAGCTGCTGGACGATTGCAATGCTCTGCCGGTACTGCCACACGCCCTGGGGCTCGGGGTTGATCCACGCGAACTTGGGGAAGGCCTGCGTGAGACGCTGCAGCCATTCTGCGCCGGGCTCTTCGTTGTTGTATTCGACGCTGCCCCCGGGTTGCAGGATCTCGTAGGGACTCATGGTCGCGTCGCCCACGAACACGAGCTTGTAGTCCTTGTTGTACTTGCGGATCACGTCCCGTGTGGGGAACTTCTCGGAGTAGCGCCTTCGGTTGTTCTTCCACATGAAGTCGTAGACGCAGTTGTGGAAGTAGTAGAACTCGAGGTGCTTGAACTCGCTCTTGCACGCCGAGAACAGCTCCTCGACACGGTGCACATGCTCGTCCATCGTGCCGCCCACGTCCATCAGCAGCAGCACCTTCACCCGGTTGTGCCGCTCGGGCACCATCTTGATATCCAGCAGGCCGGCGTTGGCGGCGGTGGAATGGATGGTGTCGTCCAGATCAAGCTCTTCAGCCGCGCCCTCGCGCGCAAAGCGACGCAGCCTGCGCAGCGCGACCTTGATGTTGCGCGTGCCCAGTTCGCGCGAGTCGTCGTAGTCCTTGTACTGGCGCTGGTCCCACACCTTCACCGCGCTACGGTTGCGGCCCTTGTCCTGGCCGATGCGCACGCCCTGCGGGTTCACGCCAAAAGCCCCGAACGGTGAAGTGCCGCCCGTGCCGATCCATTTGCTGCCGCCTTCGTGGCGCTCCTTCTGCTCCTCGAAGCGCTTCTTCAGCGTCTCCATGAGCTCGTCCCAGCCCATCTTCTCGATCTT
>DASTGE010000159.1:0-4567 GCA_035719405.1 Burkholderiaceae bacterium | reverse complement strand
ATGAAGGGCAGCATTGGGTCGCTATGCAAAGCTTTGCATAGCGACCCAATGCTGTCGGCCGACTCATCGGATTGAACGCCGAGAAACAGTCGCAGCGGAGCATCGAGAACTGCCCGCCGCGTCCAGAGGCCGGATCGCCTGCTATGCACAATCACGGCCATGTCTTCACCCCTCGCCCTCGCGAGCGCCGCCGCTGCCCTGGCAGGCTTGCTCACCGCTTGTGCACAGACCCGAAACAACACTGCCGCACATCTGGCTGCGCCAGCGGAGATCGACACGATGATCCCCGGGGCCATGGCCAAGGTGCATGCCAACGGCATGGCAGTCGCCGTGATCGACGCTGGCCATGTGGTCTACGCTCGCGCGTTTGGGCGTCGCAACGAGGCCGGTGAACCGCTGCGTAACGACACGGTGATGGTCGCCGCCTCTCTCACCAAGCCGGTATTCGCCTACCTCGCCATGCAACTCGCCGACGAAGGACGTATCGATCTCGATACACCGATAGCAGGGTACCTGCCGCAGCCGCTGCCAAGCTACATGACGCAGCGTCCGTATCCGGCTTGGAGCGACCTTGCCGGCGATGAGCGATGGCGCGCGATCACGCCGCGCATGCTGCTCAGTCACCGCTCGGGACTACCCAATTTACCCGCGCTCGAACCCGACGGGAAGCTTCGCCTTCATTTCGATCCGGGTTCGCGCTTCGCGTATTCCGGCACTGGCATCATCCTCCTGCAGTTCGTGCTCGAGCGCGGAGTTGGATTGGATGTCGATGTTGAATTGCGTCGCCGAGTCTTTCAGCGCTTTGATATGCACCACAGCAGCCTGACATGGCAGCCTGGGAGTGCTGACAACCAGGCCGACGGCTACACCTCGATGGGAGAACCGCGTCCGCATCCGCGCCGACAACGCGCGGCAGCAGCCGGTTCAATGGACACCACCATCGCCGACTATGCACGCTTCGTCGCGGGCCTCGTCCGAGGCGACGGGTTGTCGGCTACGGCGCGCAGCGCCATGATCACGCCGCAAGGACCGATCACCACCGCCACTCAGTTCCCTACGTTCCAGGCGGAGCTGCCGCTGGAGCGTCGCCGAGCGGATCCACGCCGCGCTCGTGCACGGGCACAAGAGCTGGCGCGGGTGGATCGAGTGGTATGCGGCGACCGCGGTCGTTGCGCTCTGGGGCTTGCTCTCGCCTCGCCGGCGGGTGCTCACCTACCGCATCCAGAAGCTGCGCGAGGGCCATCAATGGTTTCCTGTGGCTGCACATCGCCGAGCGCTTCCGGTGGGCGGAGGTCCCCGCGACCCGGAGCAGTTCCGCGAGGACTTCCGCGCGCTGCTCGAGCTGCTTCGACGCGGCGAGATCCACCCGGTCGTCGCCGAGCGCATGCCGCTCACCGAGGCACGACATGCGCACGAGTTGCTGGAGAGTTCCGCGGGCGTCGGAAAGCTCGTGCTGTTGCCGTAAGCCGGCAAAGACGCTCGGTGATGCTCCATGACGGACGAACCCCGGTCGGTGGTGTCGGTGAAGGAACTCGCTTGCGACGTGGCGACGGGGCGCTTTCGCGTCGCCATTGCCCTTCAAGGCGGCGGGTCTCATGGCGCCTTCACCTGGGGCGTTCTCGATCGCCTGCTCATGGAACCCGACCTCAACATCGTCGGCATCAGCGGCACCAGCGCCGGCGCGATGAACGCTGCCGTTCTGGCCGACGGTCTGCGCCGCGGCGGGCGGTCGGCGGCCAAGGCGGCCCTGACAAGCTACTGGGAGGACGTCGGGCGGCTACCGGGCTATGCGAGTTTCCAGGTGCTGACGTTTCCTGGCGCACCACGTTCCTGGCACCTCGACAACAATCCCGTCTTCCTCTGGATGGACATGCTGGCGCGCATCTGGTCGCCGTACCAGATCAATCCTTTCAACCACCATCCGCTGCGTGCGCTGCTCGAGCGAATCGACTTCGAGGCGTTGCGCCGCGATCCGAATGCGACGCGCGTGTTCATCGGGGCAACGAATGTGCGAAGCGGTCTGCGGCGAGTCTTCGACAACGGCGAGTTGTCGGTCGACGTGCTGCTTGCGTCCGCGTGCCTGCCGCTCCTGTATCAGGCCGTGGAGATCGGTGGCGAGCATTATTGGGATGGCGGCTATACGGGCAATCCGCCGCTGGCACCGCTCTACTTGCGAACAACGGCAACAGACGTCATCGTCATCGGCATCAATCCATTGATGCGCGCAGATGTTCGATGCTCTGGGAGCGTCGAGCAAGATGAACAATGACCGTGCGTTTCTCGAGCACCTGCGCAACATCGGATGGAGCACTGCGGATCACTGGCTCGAGACAAACCTTCGTTTCATTGGCAAGCGCTCGACAGTCGACTTGTCGGGGCTCCTGCCTTTGCATGACGGGCTGTTCACGGATCCGATCGGCATTCGGCAGCGTCTGCAGGACTCGAATTAGATCCGGGCACAGCCAGAGCGAGGCCGGACGAGGCCGTCACTCGCTCGGCACGAATATCCACAGCAACACGTAGAGCACGAGTCCAGCGCCTCCGAAAAGCAGGAGCAGGGCGAACAGCAGGCGCAACGCCCACGACTCCATGCCGGTGGAGCGGGCGAGACCGCCACACACGCCGGCGATCCATGTGTCCGTGCGGCTGCGCCGCAGTGCATTGATCGCCGCCACGGCGGGGGCGTCGTCGGCGGCGGGCTCCCCATGCAGCAAGCGAGACTTGGCACGCGAGAACTCGTCGTCCGTGAGGGCCCCGCGTTGACGAATCTCTTCCAGCTTGCCCAGTTCGTCACTCAGTGACATGGCGCGAATCCTTCAATGTTGGGTTGTAGACGAACCCGCACGCTCAAGGTAGCAGCGCGCACTGCGCTCGCTTGACCCTCATCAACTCACGCAGTGGAGCCCTTATGAATCGCGTTCCCCCGGCCATGGCGGAATTTCTCGCCGGGCAAGCGCTTCGCCGTCGCCGGCGTGTCCCGCTCGGGCGGGCAAGCTACCAACGCCGTCTTCCGCAAGCTCCGCGCCTGCGCGACTTGCTGCCCCGACAGCAAGCTCTGCGCGCCCAAAGACTTGAAGCGATCTTCCACGGCGCGTACTGCGCGCTCTGTCGATGCTGCCTCTATCGCCTTGTCGAGCGCCCGGGCAACTGCGTTGCCGGCGTCGCCGCCCTTCAATCCCAATTCCGCGAGGCTGCGAACCAGTGTGTCGACATCGTTGAGCGCCGAGTTCGCAGCCTTCGAGAATCCGGTCGCCAGTTCCTCAACGGGTGTGCCCGCGCGAGCCAAGGATTCGACCCGTAGCGCGTCGATCGCGGCGGCAAGGCGTCTTGCCCCTTGCTCGCTTCCGTCGAACGCTGCACGCGCTTGCGTTTCGAATACGCCGAGGTCGATCCCCTTCAGTGCGCCGGCCAGGGTATCGCGCAGGGTCGTGGCGGTGATCTCGCCCCGTTGGCGCAGCACGTCGAGCGCCGTCACGGCATCTTGGATGCCCTCGATGTCGTGCAGGTCGAGGGCCTTCGCCACCTTGCCGATTGCGTCGGCAGCCTCTTCGCCCTTCTTGATGGCCTGCTCGAAATCGCCAACCATCTTGCGGCTGGCATCGTTGAGCCCGAGCGCCTTCTCAGTGGCGAGCGCTGTTTTCTGGGCAAGCTCCGCCTTCGCTTGCGCGTCGGCTCGCGCAGCGTCGGCCGCTGCTCGCTGCTTGCGCTCGTTCTCTTCCAGCACCTTGTTCCAGCCGGCGAGGCGGGCGGCACCCTCGCCGATCGCCGTCCCGATTTCGCGAAAGTTCGTGACGACGGCAAGAAGCCCACCAAGCTTGAGGCTGCCGATGATCGCGGCGAATCGGCTCGCACCGGCTGCTGCGCTACCCGAGGCGGCGGTGTTCGCGGTCAGCGCGGATGTGCCGGCCTTAATCGCAACGGTAGCAGTGCGAGCCGCCGTTGCAGTTGCGACCAGGGATTCTGCAAGCTTCACGGCCTTCCAAGCAATTGCGGCTTTCCCTGCCGAATAGAGCAACGCTCCCAGCGTGTCAAGGTTGCCGGCAAGTCCGTTGATAGCCCGCGCGGCGGCAAGGCTGATGCCGTTTGCCTTGTCCACCTCGCCGACGTAGCGGGTCCATTCGGTCGACAAGTTCTGCAGCGCGCGACCGACCGTCGGGGGCAACTGGGAGAATTCAGCTTGCAATGTCCGCGCCTGCCCCTGCAGTGCCCCGATGACGGCTTGCGACGTGAGTTGACCGGCTTCGGCCAGCTTGCGCACGATCTGCTCGCGCTCCGCAGCCGTCAATGCATGGGGCGGCATCGGCCGCGCCGCCGCAGGTCTGCCATCGCCCGATACAAGCCCTTGGCGGGCCTTCCAGCGTTGCAGAGTACGCACGTCGATACCTGCGGTCTCGCACGCCAAGTGCAGTCGTGCGCCGGCTTGGTGTGCGGCGTCGATGTGTTGGGCCAAAGTGCGGCGATCTTCGAGACCGATCATTCGATCATTCGTCCTCGCCCTTGTCCGTGTTGAAGATCGCCTCGACTTTTTTTGACAGCACCAGCAACGCGGCGGTCTCAGCCAGAGCCC